>CAZGQB010000178.1:0-4795 GCA_964527055.1 uncultured Sulfuritalea sp. | reverse complement strand
AGTTCATTTCATCGGTGCTGACCTCGATGTCGGACCTGCTGATCGTCTGCAGCCGTGCCGGCGTGATCGAAAGCGTGAATGCCGCACTGGCCTCGCTGCTCGGCGTAGAGGCCGACTCGCTGCACGGGCGTCCGGTGTTCGACCTGTTCGCCGACGACGAGTCGCGCCAGCGTGCCGGAAGACTCTTTGCCGACCTGGGCGGGCAGGCGGTGGAAGATGTCGAGATGCAGCTGAAGGCCGCCAACGGCAGCGCCATCCCGGTATCGCTCAACTGTACGCCGCGCTTCAACGGCGTCGGCAAGATGCTCGGCCTGGTCATCACCGGCCGTCCCGTGGGCGAACTGCGCCGCGCCTACCAGGCGCTGCGGCGCGCCCACGAGGACCTCAAGACCACCCAGCAGCAGCTGATCCATTCCGAAAAAATGGCTTCACTGGGCCGTTTGGTCGCCGGCGTGGCCCATGAGCTGAATAACCCGATCAGTTTTGTCTACGGCAACACGCTGGCCATGAAGCGCTATTCCGAACGGCTGGCACGCTATCTCGCCGCGATTCACGGCGACATGCCGCGCCAGGAGCGCGACGCCCTGCGCGGCGAATTGCGCATCGACCGCCTGCTCGACGATCTGCCCTCGCTGATCGACGGCACGGTCGAAGGCGCCGAGCGAACGCGCGACATCGTCGATGCCCTCAAGCGCTTCTCGGCCCCCGATCGCGACGAGCGGCGCCCCTTCGACCTGGTCGAGGTCATCGAACGCGCGGTGCAGTGGGTGGGCAAGGCCACGGCAAACCAGTTCGAGGTCAAACTGAACCTGCCACCCGCGCTCGACGTTCTCGGTTCGCCGGGGCAGGTGCAGCAGGTGGTGATGAACCTGGTGCAGAACGCCGCCGATGCCACCGAAAACGCCCGTGAGCGACGGCTGGAAATCACCGGGCGCAGCGAAGACGGGCTGGCGCTGATCGAGTTTCGCGACAGCGGCCCGGGGATCCCGGCCGCCAACCTCGACAAGCTGTTCGACCCCTTCTTCACCACCAAACCGGTCGGGCGTGGTACCGGCCTCGGCCTGGCAATCAGCTACGGCATCGTCGAGCGCCATGGCGGCAAACTTGCCGCGGACAACCATCCCAGGGGCGGTGCGCTGTTCACCCTGCGCTTGCCGCTGGCATGAGTGGGGCCATCGATCCCGGCTGCGTGCGGTTGCGGCTGGCCGTCGAAGCCGGGCGGGTCGCCGCCGTCGGCGTTGCCAGCGAACGCCCGCGGGTCGCCGAGATCCTGCGCGGTCGGGAAGCCGATTCGGCCGTCAAACTGGTACCGCTGTTGTTCGCGCTGTGCGGCACGGCGCAGGGGCGTGCGGCGGAACTGGCGCTGGCCGCGGCGCGCGGCCGGGAATGTGCGGCACACCTCGATCCGGCGATCCAAGGCGAGGCCATGCGCGAACACCTCTGGCGCTGGCTGCTCGACCTGCCGCCCTTGCTCGGGATGGCGGCCGACCCGGTGGAGTTCGCCAGGCTTGCGCGCGACATTGCCGACGGACGGCGCGACAACCTCGCCACGTTCCTGGCCGGCGAGCGCATCGCGGCGATGTGCCGCCGCCTCGAGGAAATGGACGATCCGGCCGAAGCCGGGCGTCGCCTGCTGCCGCCGCCGGATGCCTCGGCATCGCTGGCGTGGTGGCCGCAATTCGATGCCGGGTTTTGCGCCCGGCCACTGTGGCAGGGCTGCGCCGCAGAGACGGGCGCGATCGCGCGGCGCGGGGGCGCGTCGGCGCCGGGTGCGTTCGCCGCGCGCTGGCTGGCGCGCCTGGACGAACTGCGGGACTGGGCGCACGGCCGCGAAAAAGTCGGCGCCGGCGGCACGGCGAGCGCGGCGCAAGCAGCGTCCGGACGCGGCCGTGCGCTGGCCGAAACGGCGCGCGGCCTCTTGATGCACGAGATCGCACTCGAGGGCGAGCGCATCGCCGACTACTTCATCGTCGCGCCCACGGAATGGAACTTCCATCCGCAAGGCCCGATTGCAGCTTGGCTCAAGGGCCGCGACGCCGGCAACCGGGAGGCGCTGAACGCCTTCGCCGCGCGCGCCGTGGCGGCGCTCGATCCCTGCGTACGCTGGGAACTTGAATTATCGTAGGCCGGCTTCAGCCGGCCGGAGGTGAGTGGCATGTAGGGCCGGCTTCAGCCGGCCAAGGGTGAGTGGCATGTAGGGCCGGCTTCAGCCGGCCGGAGGTGAGTGGCAGACTGAAGTCTGCCCTACGTCTGCCCTACGTCTGCCCTACGTCCGCCCTTATCGCAGAGGCTCAAGGCCACGGCCTCGGCGACCTTGATGCCATCCACCGCCGCCGAAAGAATCCCGCCGGCGTAGCCGGCGCCTTCGCCGGCGGGATACAGCCCCCGCGTATTCAGGCTCTGGAAGCTCTCGTCGCGGGTGATGCGGATCGGTGAAGACGTGCGCGTTTCGACGCCGGTCAGCAGCGCGTCGTCCATGGCGAAGCCGGCAATCTCGCGGCCGAACGCGGGCAGCGATTCACGCAGCGCCGCGACCACGTAATCCGGCAGGCACAGCGCCAGATCGGTCATGCGCACGCCGGGCGTATAGGAGGGCAGCACCGCACCAAGTCCGGTCGACGCCCGTCCGGCAAGGAAATCGCCGACGCGCTGCGCCGGGGCCTTGTAATCGCCGCCACCGGCCTCGAAGGCGAGGCTTTCCCAATGGCGCTGGAAAACAATGCCGGCCAGCGGGTCGGCGCCATCGCCGGGGAAATCGGCCGGCGTGACGCCGACCACGATGGCGCTGTTGGCGTTGCGTTCGTTGCGCGAATACTGGCTCATGCCGTTGGTGACGACGCGACCCGGCTCCGAGGTGGCCGCCACCACGGTCCCGCCCGGACACATGCAGAAGCTGTAGGCCGAGCGGCCGTTCGCGCAGTGGTGCACCAGCTTGTAGTCGGCGGCGCCGAGCAGCGGGTTGCCGGCGTTGGGGCCGAAGCGGGCGCGATCGATCAATGACTGCGGATGCTCGATGCGCACGCCGATCGAAAACGGCTTGGCTTCGACATGCACGCCGCGCGCATGGAGCATCCCGAAGGTGTCGCGCGCGCTGTGGCCGACCGCCAGCACGACGTGCGTGGCGAGGATGAATTCGCCGCCGGCCAGGCGCAGGCCGCGCACCTGTCCCTTGTCGATGTCGATCTCCTCGACCCGGCTGCCGAAACGGATCTCGCCGCCCAGCGCCTCGATCTCGGCGCGCATGTTCTCCACCATGGTCACCAGCTTGAAGGTGCCGATGTGCGGCTTGCTGACGTAAAGAATTTCGGCCGGAGCGCCGGCCTTGACGAATTCCGTCAGTACCTTGCGCCCGCGAAATGCCGGGTCCTTGATCTGGCTGTAGAGCTTGCCGTCGGAGAAGGTGCCGGCGCCGCCTTCGCCGAACTGGACGTTCGACTCGGGATTGAGTTGGCCCTTGCGCCACAGCCCCCAGGTGTCCTGGGTGCGTTCGCGCACCGCCTTGCCGCGTTCCAGGATCAGCGGGCGAAAACCCATCTGCGCCAGGATCAGCCCGGCGAACAGGCCGCAGGGGCCGCTGCCGATCACCACCGGTCGCGCCGGCAGGGCGGTGGCCGGCGCCCGGGCCACGAAGCGGTAGGAGGTATCGGGCGTCGGCCCGACATGGCGGTCGCTGCGCAGCCGTTTGAGTATCGCGGCCTCGTTGTTCACCTCGACATCCAGCGTGTAGATGAAAGCGATCGCCGACGGCTTGCGCGCGTCGTGGCCGCGGCGAAAGATCGTGTAGCGGACGATCTCGTCCGCCGCGATCGCCAGTCGTTTCAGGATCGCGTTGCGCAAGTCGTCGACCGAGTGGTCGAGCGGGAGTTTGAGTTCGGTGAGTCGCATTGCCGTACCGCCGCGGGCGGCGGCGAAAAGGCTGACATTCTAACTTTCCGGAGCGCTTTGCCCCCGGCGGCGGATGGCGTTTCCGGGAGCTTCAGTGCCGGGCGCGGCAAAAAGTCGGCGCCCGCGATACGGCGATCCCGCCCGCCGCTCAGGCGGCGCCGCCGCCCCCCGAACGCCGGTAGAGCCAGAACAGCGCCGTCGCCAGCGCCGTCATGGCGACGATGGGCAGGGCGTAGGTGTTGAGGCTGGCCCAGCCGGTGCTGGTGACCAGCACGCCCGATGACAGAGAGGTGAGGCCCTGCACGCCGAGCACGAGGAAATCGTTGGTGCCCTGCACCTTGGCCTTTTCCTCGGGGCGATAAGTCTCCGTGAGCAGCGTGGTGCCGCCGATGAACAGGAAGTTCCAGCCGATGCCGAGCAGCACCAGCGCCCACCAGAAGTGCATCAGCGTGACGCCGGAGAGCGCGATGCCGATGCAGAGGAACATCAGCGCGGCGCCGACGCCGAGGATGGTCAGCACGCCGAAACGCTTGATCAGGTCGCCGGTGAAGAAGGACGGCGCGAACATGCCGATCACGTGCCACTGCAGGATGAAGGCGGTATCGGCAAAGGGCAGGCCGCAGATGTCCATCGCCAGCGGCGTCGCCGTCATCAGCAGGTTCATCACGCCGTAGCCGCAGGCGGCAGCCAGCACGGCGACGACGAAGGCGGGCTGGCGCGCGATCCGGTGCAGGGGGCGGCCGACGGCCTTTTGGTCGGCGACCGACAGCGGCGGAATGTCCAGCCGGCTGGCGATCAGCATGGATACGGCGGCGAAGCCGATCAGCGCGGCGTAGCTGGCGAGGTAGGTCGGTTCCAGCAGGGTGCGCGTCAACTTGCCGACTTCCGGGCCGATCACGCCGCCGATGAT
>CAZGQB010000177.1:0-4824 GCA_964527055.1 uncultured Sulfuritalea sp. | reverse complement strand
CCCTCTACGAATCCGAGCACACCAAGTTCATGCGCGAATGGATGGAAAAGCATCCAGAGGAAAAACTGGAACAGCAGAAAGGGCGCGCCCTGTGGTGGGACAAGCCGCCGCAGCCGCTCGAAGCGATGAAGGAAGTCGCGGCGGCGAAGGTGCCGAACAGGGCCTACTACTACGACGCGAACTGAGAGCTTGTGAATAAATCTACTGCGCGTACCGGATCGGGGCTTGGGCGGTGCTCGCTATCCTCACATATAACAACATATGTTCCGGTAGCTGCGCTCCGGCCGCACCCCGCTGCGGCCCGCTCGCTACGATTTCTTCACAAGCTCTGAGCAGCGCCTGCCGCAACCGGCGGCAGCCTTGCCTGCCGTGGCGCCGGCGCCGTCCGCAGGGGATACCGCCCCCGGCTTTGCCGGGGGCATAACTTTTGCGGCAATCCGGGAGCTTCAGAGCGACAGGATCCACTCGGCAAGGTTTCTCAGTTCCTTCGGGTCCGTGGTGTCGATGACCTTGTGCCTGTCGCTCGTACCGTCCTGAAACTCGATCATGGGGCCGCTGGTGATGTGCTCGACGATCACTTCCACGGCATCGGGCTTGGTCTTCAGGCGACCGGCGATCCGCTTGTAGGGCGGACCCTTTTTGGTCTTGTCGATGGCGTGGCACTTGAAGCAGTCGTTCCGCTTCGCCAGCGCCTGGGCAGCCTCGGCATCGACTTGCCCCCGCGCCGGTCCGGCGGCGATGCCCAGCAGCAGCATTCCACCCAGTGCAATCATTTTTTTCACGATCATCGGTTCCGGCCCATGTCGCCTGTGATGATCCCGCTTCAAGGCCCGCGCCTTGAAACGGGGATCCCTCAGTGACCGCCGCCGGCGAAGCCGATCGCGATCAGCACCAGCAGCGTCAGGCCGAAGGCGATCAGCACCAGGCCGAGGATCTTCGACGCCAGCGTGAAGGGCGCCGACGGCGCATCCACCAGATATTTCTCCAGCTGGCCGCTCGCCACCAGGCGATCGTACTGCGCCCGGTGCTCGTGCCTGAACTCCTGCAGCGACTGGGTGCCGGTGAACATCACCACGTCCGGCGGCGGCAGCTTGTCGGGCCGGAAGTGGTTGTTGAAGAAGTGCACCGTGAACAGGAACACGGCGGCAAGCACGGCTTCCTCGCCATGCACCACCATCGCCACGTTGAACACCCAGCCCGGCAGGTAGGCGGCCACCACATGCGGGAAGGCGAGCATCATGCCGCTGCCGCCGATGATCGCCATGCCCCAGAACACCGCCCAGTAGTCGAACTTCTCCCAGTAGGACCAGCGTTCGATGCGCGGGCGCTCACCCTTGCCGACGAACCACTTGAACATGCCGATCATGTCGTACATGTCCTTCCAGTTCGGCACGAAGGAATCGGGGCCGAAGAACCTGAAGTCCTTCCAGTTGCGCAAGATGGTGATCGTGACCGCCACCAGGTGGATGGCGAAGATGCCGAGCATGGTGTAGGCCGCCAGACGGTGTACCTGCCCGGCGATTTTCGGAGTACCGAAGGCCGCCATCACCGTCCTGGCCCAACCGGTCTCGGGGAAGAAGGCCGCCATCCCGGTCAGCACCAGCAGCATCACGCTCAAGGCGAAGAGCAGGTGCGCGATCCGCCACATCGGACCGAAGCGCCTGACATGCCTGGTGGCGAACTCCGGCGGCAGCTTGTCGGTCATGACGTGCGGCACGTTCCTGCCTGCCTTGCGATCCGCATATTCGCGATACCACCACAGACCCGAATGCAGCCAGAAGAAGGCGAAGACGCCGACCAGCAGGGCGATCATGGCCTTGGTGGTCAACCAGATTTCCGGGTACTTGGCAAAGTCGTGGCTGTTGCCATGCGGGCTGAAGCTGAGGAAACCGGCGGTCGCCAGACCGGGCTTGCCTTCCTTGCCGCTGTGGCACTTCTGGCAGGTTTTCAGCCGGTTCTTCTCATGCATCTTCGACTTGGGATCCTTCGATGGCTCGATGGCGTGGCTGCCGTGGCAGTCGGCGCACTTGGCGGTGTAGGCATAGCCCAGGCGGTTGACCTGGCCGTGATAGGAGGCCTTGTAGGACTCGTAGGCATCCTTGTGGCAATCGCCGCAACTGGCCGTGATCGCCAGCTTGGCCGTATCCGTTGAGCTGCCGACGATGTCGTGGGTGGTGTGGCAGTCGGAGCAGACCGCCGTCTTGAAATTCTTTTTCTCGGCCTCCCGGCCGTGGGCGGAACCGGTCCAGTCATCCCGGTGGTCCTCATGACATTTGCCGCAGATATCGGGCACGGTGAGGTGCCATTCCTTGCGCTCGGTGGTGCCGCGCGGCGGCACGTCGAAGGTATGGACGTTGTGGCAATCGCTGCAGATCGCCATCAGTTTGGTCGGATCGTCCTTGTCCGGCTTGGCGTGAAAGGACTTCCTGTAGGCGGCGACGTTGTCGGCGACGATGCCGAGACGCGGCTTCTCGGCGGTCTTGTTGTCCTTTTTCGCGGCGTCCCACAGGTCGAGGTGACATTGGGCGCAATCCGTCTTCGGCGCCCCGGCCACTTTCTGGTGCGGGGTGACGCTGTCGGTGATTTCCTTGTGGCAGGCCACGCACTCCATCCTGGCGTGCACGCTCTTGGCATACTTGTCCGGCAGAACTTCATGCAGCGGGCGCTTCTTGCCATCGGCTGCGGGGACCTCCAGCTTGCCTTTCTTGCCATCGTGGCAGGTCTGGCAGGTGGCGTTGTCGAGTTTCTGCGCGACAGGAGCGGCGTCCTTGCCGGTTGCCGCGACGACCAACCCGCAGCCCAGAGTTCCGGCCACATAGACCATGACCGCCACAAGCCATGCTGCAAGCTGCCTGGTACGCATGATTCCCATCCCCGCTAAACGTTTCTCTTGTCGCCGATCCGTTCATGAATCGGCTGCACCGGCAAGAAACTGCCGGGACTTGTCTCGCCAGCCCCGGCCGGTGGCGCGGATTATTGCGAGAGAATCCACTGCGCCAGATTGCTCAGCTCTTTGGCATCCCTGGTCTCGATGTTCTTGTGCTCTTCTTCGGTACCATCTTCGAGCTTGACCTTGGGGCCGGTGGTCATCTGCTTGATGGCATCCTTCTCGCCGAGTTTCTTTTCCTTGTACTTGGCGGCGATCTTCTTGTAGGAAGGCCCCTTCTTGCTCTTGGCAATGTCGTGGCATTTGAAGCAGTCGTTCTTCTTGGCCAGGGCTTTGGCCGCAGCTTCATCGACTTGCGCATGCACGGGTGCCAAACCGGCCAGGGCGAACAGCAGCGATCCGGTTACGAGAAAGGTGGTTTTGGTTTTCATGATTCGACTCCGATAAAAAAGTTCTTTGCAAAAAGACCGCCGGACTGGCCGGCGGCTTTCCTTGACTACAGGACCACGGTTACAGATTCTTCGTGTCGTGGCAGGCTGCGCCGCAGGGCTTGGTGTAGGGGATCGGCATCGCCGCGCCCGATGCCACGCCCTTGACGCCCTTGTTGTCCTTGCGCGGAACGTCATAGACGTGCGAGGTGATGTCGTTCAGCCAGTAGTTCTTGCCGTCCTTGCCTGTCAGGCCCTTACCGAAGCCGGCACCGGTCTGCATGGTCTTGGTGTTGTGGCAGTCGGAACAGGTGATCTTGGCTGCATCCACCGTGCACTTGGCCTTATCGGCAAGGTGCGCCTTCAGGTCGGTGCTGTCCTTGTGGCAACCGGTGCAGGACTCGGCCTTGTTGGTATCGGCCTTCATCTGGTGCGGGAACTTCGAGTCATGGGTATCGTGACAATCGGAGCAGGCCACCAGCTGGTTGCCGTTGCGGTGCTTGGACGACTTGATGAAGTCCGTGTACTGCTGGTGGTGGGACTTCGAATGCAAGCCGTCGGCCCAGTAGTCCCTCGGTCCCGCATCCTCGCGCGTGGTGTAGTCCTTGAGGAAGACGTTGCGTGCGGTGCCCGGCAGCATCATCTTGTTCGCGGTGTTCACCGGCTGGTCGTTCTTCAGGTTGCCCTGGGGCCGGCTGTGGCACTGGCCGCAGATCATCGAGGAGCGCTCCGCCGCCAGCTTGCTGGGGCTGACGATGGTGGCCGGCATGTCGATCTCCTTGGCCTTGTCGTGCACCGAACCGGGGCCGTGGCAGGTTTCGCAACCCATGTTGATTTCGTTGGGCTTGCCGTCGCCGTCGATGTCGAGCTCGCCATTGCGGTCGTTGCTGGCACCGGCCTTGTAGTCGCCCGCGGCCGTCTTGGTCAGCGTGTAGGCGTTGTAATGGCAGGAGGCGCATTCCTTGTCGAAGGACTTGGCCGGGGACGGGTTGGCCAGCTTTTTGGTTTCCTCGTTGTACAGCCAGTCGGCGTGGTAATCGCGCCAGGGCTTGCGGCCACGGTCGGCGAAGGAGTCGTCGCCGTTCTGGTTGAACTGCACGAAGGGGAACAGGTTGGCGCCGACGCGGAACAGGTAGCGCTGCTTGTACACGGCGCCGCCGTAGGTCATTTCGACCGGATAGACGCGCGGCTTGTCGGCGGGATCGCGGGCGTTCTCGGTGCGGAACTTGAGCGTGCCGTCGCTATCCTTGTAGAAGGTGGCGGTGAAGCTGACCGACGATGCATCGGCGGGCGCCTTGGTGCTGATCTGGTACTTGTCGAAACCGCGCGCCTTGTCATAGCTGTGGAACCAGAACTTGGTGCCGGCCATCAGCTTGTCCAGCCCCTTGTTGAACTCGGGGAAGCGCGAGAAGTCCTGCAGCTTGCTTTGCTTGCCGACGACCGTGATGCCCAGCCGGTGCGCGGTCTTGGTGAAGTGCTTCTGATCCTCGTGGCATTCGATGCAGGCGG
>CAZGQB010000176.1:0-4851 GCA_964527055.1 uncultured Sulfuritalea sp. | reverse complement strand
GTCGGCGAGGATCGCGCCCCAGGGGTTCTCCTGCGGGGTGGCGCCTTGCAGCGCGGCATCGAGCGCCGTGCCATCGGCCATGCGCAGGACGAAGGGGCTCAGGCTGTAGAGGGCGGCGAAGGCGCCGAAGTCCTCGCGGGCCTTTTCTTTGAGGTCGGCGGCGCTGCCGGTGATGGGTGACAGGGCGAGCTTGTTGGCGAGCTTGTCCTTATAGATGGTGCTGTCCGTGATTGCTTTCAGTTGGGCATAGAAGCGATCTCGGCCGGTGTAGGTGGTTTCGCCGACGGTCTTGTCTGTGGTGTCCCACCAGGTGTTGCCCTCCGCACTACCGTTGAGCCGATCAGCCTTGGTCTGCGGGCCGAGGATCAGGTCGGCCAGGGCGTTGACGACGTTCTCAAGGACGTCGCCTTCGGCGTTGCCCTGGCCGCTGCCAAACGCCAGGTCGCCATTGATTCCCTTGCGCCAGGAGGCGTTCCTAAACATTGTACCGATGGTCTCGGCCGTGGCTGCTGTCGCGCGCTGCGCGTCAGGCAGCAAATGCAGGAGGATGTTCTGGACGTTCAGCGAGTCGACAATCAGTGTCAGGCTGTGATCGTCGCCGAAATCCTTGGTACTGAAACCATTGACCAGCAGTCGCACATCCGCGGCTGCCAGCGTGGCGCTCAAGGAAGCGAGTGCGATCCCACCCCGCCAGTTGGGCTGGTCTTCGATGAAGAGCTTGACGTCGGTGCCGTGGTGCCACAGCGAATGCGCGACCACGGCAACCGGATTCTCCGCGGAGTATTCCCAGCCGACCGCGTCGTATTGATTGGCCAGTGCAGGCGTGCCGGGCAACTTGCTCAATCCGCCCGTGGCAATCAGTTGCGCGGCGCCTCCAACCAAGCTGCGCACCTGGGTGTCGAATTCCCTGCGCGTGGTGAGCACCGCCAGTTGGTAGTCGATGTCTTCGGCGAGGATCTTGGCGTTTTCGACAAGCTTGGGCGAGGCGCTGCTGGCGCTGCCCGAACTCAGGTTCGGTACTTCCTGGGCGACCTGGGCAATCGCCAGTGCGCGATCAAGCGCGTTCCACAGCAGCAGGTAGTCGGCCTGATTGGCGCCGCTGCGCGGCTCGTTGGGGGCGTTGCCGGCCATGGCGTTGACAATGGCGACCATGCCGGCATTGGGCACGCCAGTGGTTCCGGCCAGCGCGGTCTTGAGCGCCTGGTAGGCGGTGCGCCCTTCGGCAGTCTGGAACACCCCGGCCAGGCCATCGGCGCCAGTGGCCAGGCCGCGCAACTGGACGAAGCGATCGATCAGTCCGCGCAGCGTGCCGTTGCCGATCTGACCAACGCCAGCGCCGTTGAAGGTGATGACCTGGTCGAGCGTGGCGGCCGGCGGCGGGCCGGCCTGGCGTTCGGCCTGGCGCAATTGGTTGAAGACAGTGGCCAGATGCCCGCCGAGGCTGTAGCCGGTGACGGAGTAGGTTTTGCCTTGCAGTGCGCCACCGTCTGCCGTCAGTTCGGCGTACCACGCTTCCATGTCGGCGATCTGGCCGAGGGCGAAGCCCCCTTCGGCCAGTTCCAGTTCGTTCGTGGCCTTGTTGTCGCGGGCGTGGTCGTCGATGAATTCGGTGCTGCGGAAGCTGAGGACGAGTTCGTTGGTCTGGTTGTTCCTGAACAGGGTGCCGGAGAATCCCGTTGTGGTATTGACCCTCTGGTCGAGAACCGTCCAGCCCGTGGTCGAGTCGGCGAAGGCGGTGGCCTGGGTTTCGGTGAAGAGGAGGGAGCGTTTGTTGCCGTCGATCAACGCATCTTTCAGGGCCTGCCCACTACCCGCCAGTACCAAAGTTGTTTCGTTCCGAATGAAAGCTTCTGCAGCCATCTGCAGGTTTGCGTACTTCAGGTAGTCAGCAATTGTCAGCATGGTTACTTCTCCAAAATTGGCTTGAGAACCTTCTCCGCAAACAACACGGTTTGATAGGGCTGAGCTGTCGACGCATTTCTTGGTGCAAATGCAGGACACGCATGGTCTGCAGCAAATAGCCACGGCGCTCTCCCTCCATTTCGATCACCCTGGCCGCGATCCATCATGTAGCCGATGCGCTCGGCTATGACTTCGTTGGTTTGCAGGTCGATGACTTTCAGCGAACTGCCGGCGATCCAGTAATCGCGCTCTTCTCGAGTGGAGATGTCGTCGTAGGTGACACCATAGCGCGGCATGGGGCCAGGGGCGGGGACTTTGTCGAGAACGAATGCGTAGATATTGAGATCGTAGTTCGGATTGCGCTGTAACTCGACCTTGGTATTGGGTGCAGTGGCGTCCTGTTTGCCGACAGCCTTACGCGAACCGGTATAGCGATACCGTTTGCCGTCCTTTGGGTCAAGGGCTTCGACGTAGCGGTAACCCTTCGGCGTAGGCGGAGCTTCAAGAGGCGGCTTCGTTGTTCCATACGTGTGTGTTGCCCAGAATTGCCCCTGAATAAAAGTTTCGATGTATCCGTCGCCTCGTAGGTCTTTTCCAAATGGATCATCCATTTTGTACTGGTCACCGTGATTGACTTCCGCAGGTCGAATCTTCATCAGGAAGATGCCCTCGACGTTCTCCGCGGTGCGATGGATGAACTCACCGGACTTCTTGCAGCGCTCGGCGAACATCGCCTCGGCCTTGGCCAGCCTTGCGCGTCCGTCTTCGCGCGTCGGCGTGTTCTGCGCCCCGCCCGTGGCGGTGCAGGCGGTAAGGACGAAGGGCAGCAGTGTCGTGGCAATGCGTTGAAAAAGTGTCCTGCTCATGCCGTCTTCCTCCATGTGTTTTGATTGGCCGCTACCGCCGATGAATCATCGTCCCGCCAGCGCCGACTTTCGAGTCCTCGTTCGTCAAAGGGGTCAGAGACATTTCGCTTTTCGTTTTCCATCGTTGTTTCCTCCATTTTCAGAATCCAAATCCCTGTTGTTCAGCCAGTGCCGTTGGTGATTCGCGTTCTTCGCCCGGTGTCCGTCCCCGCTTGCCTGTGTTGCGCCGGACTCCGAGTCGGGCGCAGATCGTTTCGACAAAGCGCTCGCTGCCCAATGGCATGCCTAGC
This sequence comes from uncultured Sulfuritalea sp., assembly GCA_964527055.1. Taxonomy (GTDB): domain Bacteria; phylum Pseudomonadota; class Gammaproteobacteria; order Burkholderiales; family Rhodocyclaceae; genus Sulfuritalea. Next base: position 1,793 of record CAZGQB010000176.1, on the reverse strand, counting down.
TTCATTGCCTCGCGAACCTCGCTGGCGGCATCGTCATCCAGTTGCGGTCGAAACAATGCACGGTAGGCGTTACAGCGATGCGCGGGTTCGGCGTCCAGGCCGAGGTAAAGCGGATGCGGCGTCAGCCGGCGGTCGGGCTGGGCCAGGCCGTTGGCCCGGTAGCTGGACCAGCGGTAGCCGCCGGGATCGGCGACCATGGCGGCCCTGACCGGATTGAGTTCGATGTAACGCATGCAGGCCAGGAGATAGGCCTCCGCCTGCACGACACTGGATTTGTAGCGGCCTTCCCACAGGCCACCGGTACGTCGATACTGGCGATTGACGTAGTGCACGTATCTGCGGCCCAGCGATTGCATCAGGCGTGCCGGCGCGCCTGACACCGTCGGCGTGAGCAACAGATGGACGTGGTTGGTCATCAGCACGTAGGCGTGGATGGCACAGCCGCAATCGCGAGCCGCTTCTTCGAGCCAATGGAGGTAACACTGGTAGTCCTCCTCGGCGAAGAAGCACGGCTCGCGATTGATGCCGCGCTGTACGATGTGCAGCGGGTAGTCGGGAAGCAGGATGCGCGGGCGGCGTGGCATGTCAGGTGCTCAGAAAGTCAAATGACTCTGACCCCTTTGGTTAGTTGAGTTGGCCGGCACCAACGCTGCTGAGATCCAGATAGGACGCCTGAGACATCCATGCGTAGTTCATTGTTTTGCCAATATTGATTGTCATGGTCATGGTCTCCTATTTGATCGGCACAAGTGTTTTTGCTACAAGCTCGGTTATCTGACTGCGAGATTCGCATCGTCCCGCATTTCCTCGGGCGGCATAGAGGCTGCTGATAGACCGTTCCAACCAACCGCCGGCATAGCTGATCCTGACGATACGTCCAAGAACTTCCCCAGAAGCAAAGCGTCAAAGGGGTCAGAGACATTTCGCTTTTCGTTTTCCATCGTTGTTTCCTCCATTTTCAGAATCCAAATCCCTGTTGTTCAGCCAGTGCCGTTGGTGATTCGCGTTCTTCGCCCGGTGTCCGTCCCCGCTTGCCTGTGTTGCGCCGGACTCCGAGTCGGGCGCAGATCGTTTCGACAAAGCGCTCGCTGCCCAATGGCATGCCTAGCTTCATTGCCTCGCGAACCTCGCTGGCGGCATCGTCATCCAGTTGCGGTCGAAACAATGCACGGTAGGCGTTACAGCGATGCGCGGGTTCGGCGTCCAGGCCGAGGTAAAGCGGATGCGGCGTCAGCCGGCGGTCGGGCTGGGCCAGGCCGTTGGCCCGGTAGCTGGACCAGCGGTAGCCGCCGGGATCGGCGACCATGGCGGCCCTGACCGGATTGAGTTCGATGTAACGCATGCAGGCCAGGAGATAGGCCTCCGCCTGCACGACACTGGATTTGTAGCGGCCTTCCCACAGGCCACCGGTACGTCGATACTGGCGATTGACGTAGTGCACGTATCTGCGGCCCAGCGATTGCATCAGGCGTGCCGGCGCGCCTGACACCGTCGGCGTGAGCAACAGATGGACGTGGTTGGTCATCAGCACGTAGGCGTGGATGGCACAGCCGCAATCGCGAGCCGCTTCTTCGAGCCAATGGAGGTAACACTGGTAGTCCTCCTCGGCGAAGAAGCACGGCTCGCGATTGATGCCGCGCTGTACGATGTGCAGCGGGTAGTCGGGAAGCAGGATGCGCGGGCGGCGTGGCATGTCAGGTGCTCAGAAAGTCAAATGACTCTGACCCCTTTGGTTCCTTTGGCGGGGTTGATGCGCATCGGGTCATACGCGCCATCTTTGACGTACTCCTCCC
>CAZGQB010000175.1:0-4896 GCA_964527055.1 uncultured Sulfuritalea sp. | reverse complement strand
CCCTGGCGGAAACCTTGTGCGCCTTGCGCCCGCCGAAGACGAACAGGTCGAGCGCGAGCATGGCCAGCACGAAAATGATGAAGCCGGCCCACATCGGGCCGGTGGCGAAGGTGACCGCGGTGTCGGTCATGCCATGGCCCCCTGCTTGCCGCGGACCATGTCCATGACGCGGCCCATGTCGAGGGTTGCCGCCTGCTGGCGGATCTGCGGCAGGTACTGCGCCTGCATCTGTTTGGCGGGTTCCAGCAGGTTCTGGAAGGTGTCGCTGAGCATCGCCGTGCTCATGGTCCGCCCGCCGCCGTAGTAGCGTTTGGCGACCTGCCCCAGGGCATAGGTGGTGGCGAAGGAAAACGCCATGCCGGTGGCGGCGCCGCCGAGCTTGCCGACGGTCTTGCCGGCGACCTTGCCGAGCAGGCCGCCGAGCAGCTTGCGGCCGAACTGTTCGAGGTACTGCGAGGTGAGGCCGACGCCGGCGGCGGCGATGAATTCCTTGATGTGGCCCTGGTCGAGTTCGACGCCGTGGGCCTTGCCGATGCCATAGACCATCTTGACCTGCAGCGGGATGATGGCCATCGAGGCCCAGGATTGCGGCAGCAGTTCCAGCGCGCCATTCATCAGGGCGTAGTTGAGGATGGATTTGTCCAGTTCGGCGGCAGAAACCGAGGGCACCGCGGCGACCACCGGGCCGGAAACGGCGGTTGCGGCGGTCGTTGCCGGTACCGCCGATTCGATTTCGCCGACCAGGGTCTCGATCTCGGTTTCGACAAGATCCGTGACGGCGCTGTCGAGCTTGAGCAGGGCTTTCAGTTCGTCAAGGAAGCGCCGTTCGGCAGCGCACAGGCGGCCGTCGGCCTCGCAGACGCACACCGCCATTTCATAGGCGAGCTGGCGCTGGCCGGCGTCGGTCAGCGCGGCGGCGGCCGTGGCGAGGCTGGTGCGCTTGAGCAGCACGTCCTGGTACAGGCCGGCGAGGTCAATCCCGCCCTCGGCGTCGGTCAGGGAAGCGGCTATGCGGCGGACTTCTTCGCGCTCCGCCTCCGCCTTGATGCCATCGGCGAACGCGGCATAGAGAATGATGACGAGGATGGATTGCTGCTCTTCCGGTTTCATGGTTGCGCTACCTTAGGTTCAAAAAGTCGGTGATGGCAGGACGGTGACGATGGTCACCTTGACCTCGCCTTTTGCTTCCCTGGCCAGGACGAAGCCGACACGGTCGGCGTCCTTGAGGTATTCGTGGCGCTCCGCATCCTGGGTCGCGGAGAGCAGGTTCTGACGGTAGCCCTGCGCGGCGAAGCCCCTGACGTAGTGGTCCAGCACCGCGGCATAGTCGGCCGCACCTTCGTAGCGGACGCTTATTTCGCGTCCCTCGCGATGCCAATAGACACGCACCAGGCCGGCATAGCGGGCGACCGGGCCGACGTCGGTGCCGGAAACATCGCGGGCCGGCCGCTCCGCCTTCAGCGCCGGCACGATCTCGCCGAGTTTTTCGCGGACGCCGGGCACGATGACGTCGACCTGCCCCACCGCCGCACGCGTCGCGTCGCGCACCACATCAGGCGCCGTTGCCGACAGGTTCCGCGCCTGGCCCCACAGCCCGCCGATCAATGCCACGGCGGCCCAGGTCGTCAGCGCCAACAGCACCAGCAGGCCGGCGCCGGCGGCGATCCAGGTCGTGCGGCGCACCTGCAACAGGCCGGGTATCAGGGTGGCGACGTAGCCGAGGAGACCGAGTTTGCCCATGGCGATCCCCTCAATCCGTGCCCATCGCCGCGGCGGCATCGCGCTCGGAATAGGCGGCGGATGCTTCCCGGCCGGCAAGGCGGGCATGGGGAAACTCGCGCAGGCGCTCCAGGCGGCGCACCACGGCGCGTTCGGCGCGCTCGGCGGCACGATCGATGGCGACGTAGAGATCGGCCTCGGTGTCTTCGATCACCACGTTCGGCGTGCCGGCGAAAGGGACCTGGATGCGGCAGCGCTTGTCCTTGCCGCCGCGCGGGCCGTTGATGTCGGACAGGCGCACGCTGACCGCGCGGACATCGTTACTGGCCCAGCCGAGGGCGAACTGCAGGCGCCGCTGGGTGTGCTCGCGCAGCCCTTCGGTCAGGTCGAATCCGCTGGCCTTGATGTCGATACGCATGAAGCTTGCTCCTCTGGGGTTGAACACGGAGCAGATGCTAAGGCGCCGACACAGATCGAACAAGTCGATTCTTTTGAGCTGATACATCGAGAAGTTCGATGTTATGCTTTGCCTGCGGAGATGCGCGAATCGCGCGGGCCATGGGGGATGACAGGGTGGCGGCACTCAACTTCAAGCACTTGAGGTATTTCTGGATGGTGGCCAAGACCGGCAGCATCGCGCGCGCCGCGCAGCAGCTGCACCTGACGCCGCATTCCATCAGCGGCCAGTTGCGCGAATTCGAGGCGAGCCTGGGCGTGGAACTGTTCCGCCGCGTCGGCCGCAACCTCGAAACCACCGATGCCGGACGCAGCATCGTCAGCTACGCGGAGGAGATCTTCACCGTCGCCGACGAGCTGCAGGAGGTCTTGCGCGGCCAGCAGACCCGGAAGGCGCTGCCGTTCCGGGTCGGCATCGCCGATTCGGTGTCCAAGTCGGTGGCCTACCGGCTGGTGGATCCGGCCCTCGGGCTGGACGAGCCGGTGCGGCTGATCTGCCGCGAGGGGCGCCTGGCGACGCTGCTGGCCGACCTGGCTATCCACCGGCTGGACCTGATCATCGCCGACCGGCCGATGCCGACCAATCTGAACGTGCGCGGCTACAGCCACCTGCTGGGCGAGAGCGGCCTGACCGTGTTCGGCACCCGCACCCTGGCGAAGAAGCTGTCCGGCGGTTTTCCCGCCCTGCTCGATGACGCGCCCTTCCTGCTGCCGGGCGAGGACGTCGCGATCCGGCCGAAATTGCTGCAGTGGCTGGATGCGCAGGGCGTGCGGCCGCGCATCGTCGGCGAGTTCGACGACAGCGCGCTGATGAAATCCTTCGGCCAGGCCGGCGCCGGGCTGTTCGTCGCGCCGACCGCCATCGCCGCCCATGTCTGCGAGCAATACAAGGTCGCCGAAATCGGCCGCATCGATTCGGTGGTCGAACACCTCTACGCGATCAGCACCGAACGCCGGCTCACCCACCCCGCCATCGTGACGATCAGCAAGGCGGCGCGGCGGGATGTTTTCGGGGGAGTCGCGCGCTGATCGGCATGAACGGGCGGCCGCGTCGATCGCCGTGGCGCCGGCGCCGACTTTCGCTATTCGCGAAATTAGAATTCAAAGATAAATATGTTGCATTTCAATGTAGTAATCATTATATTCGCCATTTGCAAATAGCGAATATGGTGTCGCGATGTACCGCTCCAAGTCAAATCCACAAGTCGTGCTCCGTCCCCAGGACCTGGTGGTCCTGCTTCGTCTGTCGCTCGAACAGGGCATGCCGCCGACCTATGCGGTGCTGGGTGGGGAACTCGGCCTGACCGCTTCCGAGGTGCACGCCGGTCTGGAGCGCGCGGCGTCGGCGCAATTGGCGCGCAAGGATGCGGCGGGCAAGGCGACGGCAGTGCGCGAGGCCTTGCGCATGTTCGTCCAGCACGGTGCGCGCTACTGCTTTCCTGCAACGCGGGGCGAAATGACGCGCGGCATGCCGACGAGCTACGCGGCGGCGCCGTTGAAAGACCTGATCATGCAGCCCAACGAACCGCCACCGGTCTGGCCGCACAAGACCGGCAGCGTGCGCGGCGCGGCGTTCTATCCTTTGTATCCGACGGTGCCCGACGCGGCGACCCGCAATCCGGCACTGTATGAACTGCTGGTGCTGTTCGACGCGGTGCGCGGCGGCAGCCCGCGCGAACGCGCCATCGCCCTGCAATTACTCGACGAGCGGCTGGCATCGTGAACCCCAACGATCCCAATGTGGTGATGATGGAACTGGTGGCCGAGCGGCTGGGCGACGGCTTGCGCGAAGAGCTGGTCTTCGTCGGCGGTGCCGTGACCGGGCTGCTGATCACCGATCCGGCGCAGCCGGCCATCCGCCCGACCGAGGATGTGGACCTGATTGTGCAGGCAACAGTCCGCGCCGACTTTGCGCTCGTGGAAAAAGCTTTGCGCGCGCGCGGATTCGTCAACGACATAAGTAAGGATGCGCCCATCTGTCGCTGGCGTGTCGGTGCGGTGACGGTCGATGTGATGCCGACCCTGAAGGAGATTCTGGGCTTCTCGAATCGCTGGTATCCCCTGGCGCTGGCGACCGCCCGCAAAACGCCCTTGCCGAGTGGCATGGTCATTCGTCTGGTGACGGCGCCGGTGTTCCTTGCGACCAAATTCGAGGCTTTCGCAGACCGCGGGAAGAATGACTATCTTTTCAGCCACGATCTGGGCGACCTGATTTCCGTCATCGATGGACGCGATGAACTCCTGGCCGAGTGCTCCCGGCTCGATGATGAGCTTAAAGGCTATCTGCGCGACCGGGTCGGGCGCCTGCTCTCGACGCCGGCATTTCTCGAAGCCCTGCCCGGGCACCTGCCGGGCGATGCCGCCAGCCAGGCACGCCTACCCGATCTTGAAGACAAACTGCGCCTGCTGGCAAAACTGGGCTAAGCATGAACGCTGCCACCCTTGTCCTGGAATCCTGGAACTACTGCAACGTGCTGGCCGACCGTCGGCTCGACGCCTTGTAAGAGTCGGCGCCGGCGCCACGGCGTTTGCGCACGCAACAGGGAATTTCCCGGCACTTTGCCGGTCCATGGCGGGTCGGGAGCAAGCTCGCGCGCCGGTTGCCGCCGCTTGACCCATTTGACCGCCGCCTTCCGGCACGGAATACTGACAAAAACAACGAATTTCCCATGCGCTCCCCCATTCCCCAGAATCCAGATCCGCAGGCCGACGGACCCGATG
>CAZGQB010000174.1:0-4897 GCA_964527055.1 uncultured Sulfuritalea sp. | reverse complement strand
ACTCGACCTCGCCAGCATGGCGAACCTCGCGGCGCATCTGCCTTTCGACAACGCCACCCGCGACCGTCTGGCCCGGCATGCGCCGCGCGGTCGCGTCTCTGACCTGAAACTGGAGTGGAAAGGCTCCCGGGAGAACCCCAAAGGCTTGCAGACATGGTCCGTCTCCAGCCGCTTTGAAGGCCTCGGCCTGACCGCCCTCGGCCCCATCCCCGGCATGTCCGGCATCAACGGCCGCGTCGATGGCAGCGAAAAGGGCGGCAGCGTGCAGCTCAACGGGCAGCGCGCCGCGGTCGAACTGCCGACGGTATTCGCCGACCCGACGCTGGACGTGGAAGCCTTCGCCGCCGACCTCGCCTGGACCTCCGGCGCCGACGGCACACAGGTCAGGATCAACGAGGTCACCTTCCATAACAAGGACGCCGCCGGTGATGTGAAAGGCGTCTGGCGCTCGCTTCCCGAAGGGCCGGGCGCGCTCGACCTGCACGCCCGCCTGACACGCGGCAGCGGCAATGCCGCCTGGCGCTACATGCCGCTCGCGGTGAGCACGGAGGTGCGCGACTGGCTGCGCACGTCGATCAGCGGCGGCAAGGCCACGGACACGACATTGACGCTGCGCGGCGACCTGCGTCAGTTTCCCTTTCGCGACGGCAAGGGCGGCTTCTTCGAGGTGCGCGGCAAGTTCCACGACACCAACCTGCGCTACGCCGAGGACTGGCCGGAAATCACCAATATCGAGGGCGAACTGCTGTTTTCCGGCCAGCGCATGCTGATCACCGGCAAGAGCGGCAGGATCTTCGGCGTCGGCGTGCGCGATGTGCGCGCCGAGATCGCCGACATCGAGCAACCCGAGGAACTGCTGACCGTAAGCGGCAATGCGGCCGGGGCGACGAATGATTTCCTGCGCTTCATCGAGTCCAGCGCCCTCGGCGAGCGCATCGATCACTTCACCCGGGACATGCAGGCCGAAGGCACCGGCACGCTCGACCTCAAGCTCAGCCTGCCCTTGCGCAAGATGCACAACTCGAAGGTGGACGGCACCTATCGCTTCGAGGCCAACCGGCTGACTGTCGGCAGCGATTTCCCGCCGATTGGCGACGTGCGGGGCAGTTTGCGTTTCTCCGCCGACCAGATCGAGGCGCGCAACATTCGCGGCGTGATGCTGGGCGCGCCCTTCAGCGTCGACGTCAGGACGGCAAGCGACGGCGGCGTCCAGATCAATGCCGCCGGCGAATACAGCGTCGCCGCGCTGCGGCGACAGATATCCCATTCCGCAGTCCTGGATCATCTGTCGGGCGCGGCAAAATGGACCGGCAGCGTGCTGGTCAAGGATAAATCGGCGGAGGTGAAGCTGAGTTCGAACCTGGTCGGACTCACCTCCAGCCTGCCCGAGCCCTTCAACAAATCGGCATCCGATGTCATGCCCCTGAATTTCGAACGCAGGCCGCTGCCCGCTGCCGCACCGGCCAAAGTGGCGGCCAGGGCTGCAGCCGGCCCGGCGCAAACGCCGGCCCCCGCGCCGACCCAGGACATGCTCAGCGTCAGCATCGGTCGCGCCTGGCGCATGCAACTGGCACGCCGCATCGACACCACTCCGCCGGCCATCCTGCGCGGCGTGGTCGCGATGGGCGACATCAGTCCGGCCATGCCGGAACGCGGCCTGCTGCTGGCCGTCGCCCTGCCTCGCATCGATGTCAATGCATGGGGAACATTCTGGCCGAACCAGGCTGACGGCAGTGACCAGGCCGCGGCTCTGCTGCCGACCCTGCCCGCGTTGCTGTTCGATTTGCGCACCGCCGAACTCGCGGTACACGGCCGCAGCTTCCACGACGTTCGCATCAACGGCAGCCATCCCGAAGGCGCCAGCGGCACCCGCTTCGACCTGCAGAGCCGGGAACTGGCCGGCAACTTCGAGTGGGACGCCGACGCCGGCGGCAAACTGACCGGCCGCATCGGCCAGTTCGCGATCCCGGAAGCGGCCGCCACGCCGGCGGCCTTGCAGGCCAAGGCCAGCGAAGTCCTCGACCGCTTCCCCGCCCTCGATATCACCATCGACCAGCTCTCGTTCAAGGAGCGGCAGTTGGGCACCGTGCGCATTGCGGCGGAGAACAAGGACGGCTACTGGAACACCCGGGTCGACGCGAAGAACGAGGACGGCGCGCTGGAGTCCACCGGCCGCTGGCGGCTCAGCGCCACCCAGCCGGATACCCGCATCGAGTTCAAGCTCAGCGCCAAGAGCATCGAAAAGTTCCTGGCGCGTGCCGGCTATCCGGATACGGTGCGACGCGGCAGCGCCAACCTGAGCGGCAACCTGTCCTGGAACGGGACGCCGTTCAGCATCGGCTATCCGACGCTCGCCGGCAACCTCAGGCTCGATGCGGCAAACGGCCAGTTCGTCAAGCTCGAACCCGGCGTCGGTCGCCTGCTGGGCGTCCTCAGCCTGCAATCCCTGCCGCGCCGCATCACCCTCGATTTTCGTGACGTCTTCAGCGAGGGCTTCGCCTTCGACAGCATCACCGGCCAGGTTGCCGTGGCGCGCGGCGTCATGGATACCCGGGACCTGCAGATACAGGGGCCGTCGGCGAAGGTGCTGATGAGCGGGACGGTCGATCTTCCCGGCGAAACGCAGGACCTCAAGGTTCGCGTGCAGCCCGCCCTCGGCGACACGGTCGCCATCGGTGCCATGATCGCCAACCCGGTCGCCGGCGCGGTGGTCTGGGCGGCGCAGAAGATTCTGAAGGATCCGATCGATCAGGCCTTCGCCTTCGAGTACGCCGTAACGGGAAGCTGGGACGATCCGAAAGTGGAGAAGCTCGGCCAGCCGCCCAAGGCCGCGGAGGAAAAGAAATGAAGGTTGCTGCGGTACAGATGATTTCCGGCCCCGATGTGGCCCCCAACCTTGCAGCCGCCGGCCGGCTGGTTGCCGAGGCCGCGGCGGCGGGCGCGCAACTGGTGGCCCTGCCCGAGTACTTCCCCCTGATCGGCGCCACCGATGCCGATCGGCTCGCGGCACGCGAGGCCGAAGGCCAGGGTCCGCTCCAGGATTTCCTGGCGACAACCGCGCGCCACCGCGGCATCTGGCTGGTCGGCGGCTCGATTCCGCTGCAGGCGCAGGATCCCGGCAAGCTGCGCAACAGCTGCCTGGTGTTCGACCCGCAGGGACGGCGCGTGGCGCGCTACGACAAGATCCACCTGTTCGGCTTTCGCAAGGGCGAAGAGGCCTACGACGAAGCGGCCACCATCGAACGCGGCGACCGGGTGGTCGCCTTCGACTGCCCGCTCGGCCGGGTTGGCATCAGCATCTGCTACGACCTGCGCTTCCCCGAGCTGTATCGCGCGCTGGGCGAATGCGGCCTGCTGGTGCTGCCCGCCGCCTTCACCGAAACCACCGGCCGCGCCCACTGGGAAATCCTGCTGCGCGCCCGTGCCATCGAGAACCAGTGCTTTGTGCTGGCCGCGGCGCAGGGCGGCCGCCATCCGAACGGGCGCATGACCCACGGCAACAGCATGGTCATCGACCCCTGGGGCGAGGTGCTGGCGCGCATGGACAAGGGCGAAGGCGTGGTGCTTGCCGAACTGGATCCGCAACGGCTGGTCGACACCAGAAACAGCCTGCCCGCCCTGAAACACCGCATACTGTGACTATCTGCAAAACCAATTAGCCACAGAGATCACAGAGGACACAGAGCAAGGTCAGGTACGCCCAGGATTTTTCTCTCTGTGATCTCTGTGTCCTCTGTGGCAAGAAGGTTTTCGATTTTTCAAGGACAGCCATGAACGCTCCCGCCAGCCCCATTCCCCATTTCGACATCGCCGAACAAACCCTGCTCACTCCGCACGGCCTGGCGCCGCACCAACTCGAGCGCATCTTCGGCCGGCTGTACGGCCACCATATCGACTATGCCGACCTGTACTTCCAGTACGCGCGTTCCGAGGCCTGGAGCCTGGAAGAAGGCATCGTCAAGTCGGGCAGCTTCAACATCGAACAAGGCGTGGGCGTGCGCGCGCTGTCGGGCGAAAAGACCGCCTTTGCCTATTCCGATGACATCAGTCTGGCGGCACTGCAAGCCGCCGCCGACACCACGCGGGCGATTGCGACCGCCGGCTCCCAGCGTCTGGCGCCGCTACTGCAGCGACAAAAGCCGACGCCGGCCCTATACGCCGCAAGCGATCCGATCGCCTCTCTCGACGATGCCGCCAAGGTGAAACTGCTGGAACGCCTCGAAGCCATGGCGCGCGCCGCCGACTCGCGGGTCAGGGAAGTCATGGCCCACATCGCCGGCACCTGGGAAGTGGTCCTGGTGGCGCGCTCCGACGGCCGCATGGCGGCCGACGTGCGGCCGCTGGTGCGCGTTTCGATCACGGTGATCATGCAGGAACACGGTCGGCGCGAACAGGGATCGTCCGGCGGCGGCGGACGCTTTGACTATGCCTACTTCACCGACGCCGTGCTGCGGGACTATGCGGAACGTGCAGTGCATCAGGCCAGCGTCAACCTCGCCGCCAGGCCCGCGCCGGCCGGCGAGATGACCGTGGTGCTGGGCCCCGGCTGGCCCGGCATCCTGCTGCACGAAGCCGTCGGCCATGGACTCGAAGGCGACTTCAAACGCAAGGGAAGTTCGACCTTCGCCGGCCGCATCGGCCAGCGTGTCGCGGCAAAAGGCGTCACCGTGGTCGATGACGGCACCCTCGTCGACCGCCGCGGCTCGCTGACCATCGACGACGAAGGCAACCCGACGCAGCGCACCGTCCTGATCGAGGACGGCATCCTGGTCGGCTACCTGCAGGACACGCTGAATGCACGGCTGATGGGCGTCCCCGTCACCGGCAACGGCCGCCGCGAATCCTTCGCCCATCTGCCGCTGCCGCGCATGACCAACACCGCGATGATGAACGGCGG
>CAZGQB010000173.1:0-5027 GCA_964527055.1 uncultured Sulfuritalea sp. | reverse complement strand
ACACGCAGCGGAAATTGCAGCGGTCGGTGACCGAGATGCGCAGGTCGCGCACGCGCCGGCCGCGCCGGTCGACCAGCTCGCCCTCGGGCGGCGCGGCCAGGTCGCGGCCCGGCGGCAGCGTGGTCCTGACCACTCTGGCGATGGGGATGATGCGGGCGTTGTTCATGGGCGAACTATAAGCCCTGGGCAGTTTCCCGACAAACTGGCGGGGCCGGTCAGCCCCCGGATTTTCTCTCGCTCTTCAACTTTTCGATGTCCCGCTCGCGCTCTTCCCTGGCTTCCATCATCAGTTGGTAGGCGATGTAGTACTTGTAGATGTTGCCAACATAGGTAACGGTCTCGGCCCCGATTTTTTCGGCCGCGACATGCTCCACGTTGTGGAACCAGACGTTGGGATCCAGCCCGCGCCTGGCGGCCTCCTTGCGCAACTGGGAAATGCGGCCCGCGCCGGCGTTGTAGGAGGCGAAGGCGAACAGGGCCTTGTCCACGCTGGTCATGGGTTCGTCGCCGTAATAGGTGTCGATCATCCAGCGCATGTACTTGATGCCGGCGTGGATGTTCGGCTCCAGCTGGGTGATGTCGCCGACGTTGAGTTCCCTGCCCGTGGCGGGCATCACCTGCATGACGCCGATGGCGCCGACCTTGCTCTTCGCGGCATGATCGAGTTGCGATTCCTGGTAGCCCTGGGCCGCCATCATCAGCCAGTCCACCTGGTAGCGGTCACCGTACTTGCGGAAGAAATCGATCAGGGTGAGGAATTTCCTGCGCTCGGCCTCTGAGGCGGCGTTTTTGAGGTACTGCGGGTTTTTCAGGTAATACCGCAAGAGCTCGTTTCCTGTCGCGGTTCCCTTCTTGTGGCGAGACACGAAATCGTCGACCGCAGCCTTGAGTTGCGGACTCCCCTTGCGCATGGCCCAGGCGATGTTGCCGCCGGTACGCACGGCGATATCCTCATGCACCTTGATCCTGGGGAAGATCTGTTTCCAGAAGTCGGCCTTGGGTTTGTCCACGACGACCAGGGGAATCAGGCCGGCGTTCACCATTTCGAGCAAATCCTCATCTTCCAGCGTCTCCGCCACCTCCCTGATGCTGACGGCAGGCTTTTTCTCGGTGGCGAAACGCCGGTTGAGCGCCACCAGGCTCTCGAAATAGCTGGAGGACTTGCGGACGTAAAAGATTTTCCCCGCCAGATCATCCACCCGCGTCACCGCCGGCGAGGCAGGGCCGGAGACCACGAGCTCGCTGACATCGGGATACACCGGCACCGAGAAGTCGACCTGCTTCTGGCGCGACTCGGTGATGGTGAGGTTCGCCGCGGCAATGTCGCCCTTGCCGGCAACCAGAGCCGGCAGCAGTTCATCCCGGGCGACTGGAATCAGCACTACCCGCACTTTCAGGTGCTTGTCCTTCAGCCGCTTATCGCTGATCAGCTTCTTGTTCAGGTCCGCCTCGAAGACGCGGGTCATGGCACTGACCAGGCCGCGCTGGACGCCCTTGTCCACGAAGTAGAAAGTCTTGCTGTAGACCGTCAATACGCGGATGGTTTCGCGCTCGATCATGCCGTCGAGGTCACCGGTCCAGGGCTTCATCGCCTCTTCGGCCGAAATGCGGAGTTGTTCTTGCTTGGGGGGCGCCGGGGATGTTTTCGTTGCAGTTGCTGCAACAACCGGAGCCGCGAACAAGGCGCAGGCGAGGGCCGCGGCGGCCAGCTGCAGGAGAACTCGAAAGCTCGCGGGGCGATTAAGCTGCAGCCGGCAATTCTTCGGCATGGCGATACCCATGGGGTGGCTTCGACCGATACAGTCTACTGCTGTTTGTCTGTGTCTTCGCTCACAGCAGTCCCGTCAGGTGCAGGCCGGGCATGGCATCGGGCGGGACAAAGTCGTTGGCGATCAATCCAGCCGCAGCATCGGCAATCCTGAAACAAGGGCTTACACATCGCTGGCCGCGCACAACATTCTGCTTACATGCACCGCCGAGGATGCCAGCCATCGAATCCGGAGTTCCCGCCATGAGCAACGCGCTGCGCGCCCTTTTCCTGCTGTTTGCGGTAAGTGCCCTGCCTGCCGCGGCGGCACCGATGGGCACGGACGATGCGCGGCACCTGCTGAACCGCGCCGGTTTCGGGGCGCGGCCGGCGGATCTGGCCGGGTTCGCCAGCTTGTCGCGCGAGGCGGCGGTCGAGCGATTGCTGACCGACACTTCTTCCGCCGCCGGGCCGCCGCCGCAGGAGCTTGCCCGCTACCTTCCGCCCTCGCGCCTGCGCGAGCTGTCCGACGAGGAGCGCAAGGAGTTGCTCAAGCGCAATGCGATCGCCCTGCGTGTTTGGTGGGTGGAAGCGCTGCTGAATGCACGGAGCCCGGCACAGCAGTTGCGCGAGCGCATGACCCTGTTCTGGCACAATCATTTCGTATCCAGCCTGCAGAAAGTCAAGAGCGCCAAGCTGATGCTGGACCAGAATCAGTTGCTGCGGCGGCATGCCCTGGGGCGCTTCGATGAACTGCTGCACGCCGTCGGCAGGGATCCCGCGATGCTGGTCTATCTCGATTCCGCGACCAATCGCCGGGGCAGCCCGAACGAGAATTTCGCCCGCGAGGTCATGGAGTTGTTCACCCTGGGCGAAGGGCACTACGGCGAGCAGGACGTCAAGGAAGCGGCGCGCGCCTTTACCGGCTGGAGCATCGAGCCGGCCACCGGCGAGTTCCGCTGGCGGCCTTTCGCCCACGACGACGGCAGCAAGACGGTGCTGGGCGTGAGCGGCAGGCTGGACGGCGACGCGGTGCTGGACATCCTGCTGGCGCAGCCGCAGACCGCCGAACTGCTGGTGCGCAAGTTGTGGCGCGAGTTCGTTTCGCCGACGCCCGACGAAGGCGAAACCCGGCGCATCGCGGCGCGGCTGCGCGCGTCCGGCTACGACATGCGCGTCGCCCTGCGCGAGATCTTCGCCAGCCGGGCTTTCTGGGCCGGGGAAAATCGCCAGGCCCTGATCAAGTCGCCGGTGGATTTCGTGATCGGCACGCTGAACACCCTGGAGCTGGAAGCGCCGGAGACGGCGGCGCTGGCCTTCGCCCTGCGCCGGCTCGGCCAGGACCTGTTCGCGCCGCCCAACGTCAGGGGCTGGCCCGGCGGCGAGACATGGATCAACAGCAGCACGCTGCTGGCCCGCAAGCAGATCGCCGAACGCCTGCTGCGGCGCGAGGGCCGCGGGGACGTGCGCGTGGCCTTGCTCGATCCGGCCTGGCAATTGAAGTGAGGAGAATGCGATGAAGCGCCGCGAATTCCTGAACTGCCTCGGCGCTGCCGGGCTGCTGGCCCTGGCGCCAGGCCTGGCCGTCGCCGCGGCGACGGCGCCCTACCGGCGCCTGCTGGTCCTCGTCGAACTCAAGGGCGGCAACGATGGCCTGAACACCCTGGTGCCCTATGCCGACCCCGACTACCATGCCTTGCGTCCGCGCATCGGCATCCGCCGCGAAGAGGTGCTGCAGATCACCGATCGGCAGGGCTTCCATCCCTCGCTGCAGGCGCTGCTGCCCCTGTGGCAGGCGCGCGAACTGGCGTTGGTGCAGGGCGTCGGCTATCCGGCCCCGAATCTGTCGCACTTTCGTTCCATCGAGATATGGGACACCGCCTCCAGCAGCAACGAATACCTGCAGCAGGGCTGGCTGGCGCGCTGCTTCGGCCAGAATCCGCCGCCGCCATCCTTTGCCGCCGATGCGGTGGTGGTGGGCAGCCAGGACATGGGTCCGTGCGGCGGCGGTGGCCGCGTCGTGGCGCTCACCAACCCGGAGCAGTTCGCGCGCATGGCCCGCCTGGCGCAGGATGGCGGCGGCAGGAGCGGCGGGGCGCTGGCGCATATCCAGCGCGTCGAGGCCGATATCGTGCAGGCCGCGGCGAAAATCAACGCGAGCGGGCCGGCGTTCGGTTTCAAGACCGAATTCCCGCAAGGAACTTTCGGCACGACGGTGAAGACCGCCTGCCAGGTGCTGGGCAGCGGCGCCGAAGTGGCCGTCGTGCGCCTGACGCTGTCGGGCTTCGATACGCACCAGAACCAGCCGGGCATCCACGCCAACCTGCTCACGCAACTCGCCGAGGGTCTCGCCGCCTTGCGTGCGGCGCTGATCGAGCTGGGAATCTGGGAGCGGACACTGGTGCTGAGTTATGCCGAATTCGGCCGGCGACCGAAGGAAAACCAGAGCAACGGTACCGACCACGGCACCGCCAACGTCCACTTCGCCCTGGGCGGCGCCGTGCGCGGCGGCCTCTACGGCGACCCGCCGCAGCTTTCGCGGCTGGACGGCAGCGGCAACCTTGCGTTCGGCATCGACTATCGCAGCCTGTATGCGACGGTGATTGAACGCTGGTGGCAACTGGATTCGCGCCAGACGCTCGGCCGCCACTTTGCGCCGCTTGATTTCCTGACCTGATTCATCCGACCGAAAGGAGAAGCAAAAATGAATTTCCGCAAACTGCTCGCAGCATCGGTGATGTCGCTCGGCATCTGCGCCGCCATGGCGCAGACGCCGCCCGGGCCGGGACCCGCGTCCGGCGCTGGTCCCGGCCAAAAGCTCAGCCCGGAGGAGAGGCAGAAATACTGTCAGGCCAATCCCGAGAGGTGCGCGCAAGCCAGGGAAAATGCGGAGAAACGGCGCGCCGAGTGGAAACAGAAGTGCGAGGCCGATCCCAGGGCCTGTGAAGAAAAGAAGGCCCAGATGCAGTAGCGGCGCGATGAGTGGAAGAAGAAGTGCGAGGCCGACCCCAAGGCCTGCGAGGAGAAAAAGGCGCAGATGCGGCAGCGACGCGAAGAGATGAGGAAGAAATGCGAAGCCGATCCCAAGGCCTGCGAGGAAAGGAAGGCGCAGATGCAGCAGCGGAGGCAGCAGGGCACGCCGCCTCCACCCGCCGGGTAGGCCTTCAGGCCAGCAGGCCGTTCAGGTCGAAGGAACTGTCGGCGGCCTGTTCCGGCGTCGGCGAAATGCCCTTGTCCAGCAGCTTGCGGCCGGTCAGGTGGTCGGTCGGCTGGTTCAGCG
>CAZGQB010000172.1:0-5029 GCA_964527055.1 uncultured Sulfuritalea sp. | reverse complement strand
TCGACAGCATCCGCAAGAACCGCCTGGCGCTCAAGGGACCGCTGGAAACCCCGTCGGGCGGCGGCTACCGTTCCTCCAACGTGCGTTTGCGCGAGGAGTTCAAGCTCTACGCCAACCTGCGTCCGGCCAAGACCATCGTCCCCGGCGGCCGCTTCGACAACATCGACCTGGTGATGGTGCGCGAGAACAACGAAGGCCTCTACATGGGCTACGAGCACTACATCCCGATCGACGGCGACCCCCACGCCGTCGGCATGTCGACCGGCATCAACACCCGCCAGGGCTGCCGTCGCATCGTCCGCTTCGCCTTCGATTTCGCGGTCAGGCAGGGGCGCAAGAAGGTGACCGTGGTGCACAAGGCCAACATCATGAAGGCGCTGACCGGCATCTTCCTCGAAACCGCGCAGCAGATGTACAAGGAACAGTACGAAGGCAAGATCGAATTCGAGCACGTGATCATCGACGCCTGTGCCATGAAGCTGGTGATGAATCCCTGGCAGTTCGACGTGCTGGTCACCACCAACCTGTTCGGCGACATCCTGTCCGACCAGATGTCCGGCCTGGTCGGCGGCCTGGGCATGACACCGGGCGCCAACATCGGCGAGGACGCGGCGATTTTCGAAGCCGTGCATGGCTCGGCGCCGGACATCGCGGGCAAGGGCATCGCCAATCCGACGGCGCTCCTGATGGCGGCCGGCATGATGCTGGACCATGTCAAGCGCAAGGATCTCGGCGATCGCCTGCGCCAGACCATCGACGACGTGCTGAACAAGGACATGGTGCGCACCGGCGACCTCGGCGGCACGGCCGGTACCGACCAGTACGCCAAGGCACTGGTGGCGCGCCTCAAGGCTTAGGGCGTGTTCTCATTCAGGCGACGGGCTCGCCGACTGAATGAGAACACGCCCTAGGACGCGTTCTCGATTGGACGGCGGCGGAGGGCGTGAAACAGCATGGCATGGGCTATCCCCCTGGTTTGCCGATGCCCTTCCTCGCCGCGTTTTCAAGGGCCCGGACCAATCCCTGGCAGACTTCCTCCTGTTGCGTCGGGGAGATGCCGATCCACAACGGCAGGCGAAGCAGGCGCTGCGCGAGTTCCTCTGTTTTCTCGAGTCGCCCATGGGTACGACCGTGGCGCCTGCCGGCGGGTGAGTCATGCAAGGGCACGTAGTGGAAGGCAACATCGATCCGCGCGCATTTCAGGGCATCGATGACTTCCTTGCGGTCGACGCCGGTCGGCAGCAACACGTAGTAGATGTGGCCGTTGTGGATGCACTCCGGCGGCACCGTAGGGCGCCGCAGCAGGCCGCCGGCTTCGGCCGCCGCGAGGCTGGCGTGATAGCGGTTCCATGCCTCGACGCGGACCTTGTTGATATGGGCGGCCGCTTCCAGTTGCGCCAGCAGGAATGCCGCCGTCAGCTCGCCGGGAAGGAAGGATGATCCGACTTCCTGCCAGGTGTACTTGTCCACTTCACCGCGAATGAAGCGCCCCCGGTCGGTGCCTTTTTCACGAATGATTTCTGCGCGGGTGATCAGTTCCGGCGTGTTGACCAGCAGCGCCCCGCCTTCCCCGGAAATCACGTTCTTGGTCTCGTGGAAGCTGCAGGCACCGAGGTGGCCGATGCTGCCCAGCTTGCGGCCCTTGTAGGAGGACATCAGTCCCAAGGCCGCATCTTCCACCACCGAGAGGCCGTGTCGCGCCGCGATGGCGTTGATCGAGTCCATCTCGCAGGCGATGCCGGCATAGTGCACCGGAACGATCGCCCGGGTGCGGGGCGTGATGGCTTCCTCGATCAGGGTTTCGTCGATGTTGAGCGTGTCTTCCCGGATATCGACGAACACCGGAATGCCGCCGCGCAGGACGAAGGCATTGGCGGTGGAGACGAAGGTGAAGGACGGCATGATGACCTCGTCGCCCGGTTGGATGTCGAGCAGAAGCGCCGACATTTCCAGCGCGGCAGTGCCGGAATGGGTCAGCAACGCACGCATGCAGCCGATGCCGTTTTCGAGCCATTGGTGGCAGCGGGCGGTAAAGGGGCCGTCGCCGGCGAGATGGCCGTTGCGATGCGCCGACGTGATGTACTCCAGTTCCCTGCCGCTCAGGTAAGGCTTGTTGAAAGGGATCCTGTCGGCATTCATTTGATCCGTCCTTCGCATTCATCAACCATGAGATATCCCGTTCGCCGTCGGGCCGGCGCCGACTTCTAGTTCAGGGTGCGCGACAGCCGGATGCGGAATTCGCGCACCAGGTCGTCGAACTGCGCGTTGCCGCCGAGCAGCGCGAACAGGTCGAGCATGGTCTTGCGTGCCGCTTCCTCCTGCCACGTGCGGTCGCGGCACACGATCTCCAGCAACTGCTCCAGCGACGCCCTGTAGTCCTGTGCCAGGGCCAGGGCATGGGCCAATTGCAGGCGGGCCGCGAGGTCGTCCGGGTTGGCATCGATGCGCGCCGCCAGCAGCGCCGGATCCGCGCCGCCGCCGGCAGCCGTCAATTTCAGCCGGGCCTGCAGCGCGGCAAGGCGGGCCGTGTCGCGCGCCCGGTGCGCCAGCGCATCGAGCAGGGCCTGCGCCGCGCCGACGTCGTTCATGTCGAGATGGAGTTCGGCGCGGTCGAGTTGCACCGCCTCGCTGGCCGGATCGAGTTCGTGTGCGTCGGCCAGCAGGGATGCGGCGACCTCGTTGTCGCCGCGCGCCCGCGCTTCCCGCGCGGCGATGCGCAGCGGTTCGGCGGGGGAGGGCAGCAGGCGGTCGATGAAGGCGCGGACTTGAGCTTCGGGCAGGGCGCCGGTGAACTCGTCGACCAGCTTGCCGGCGACGAAGGCCTTGACGTCGGGGATGCCGCGCACGCCGCAGCGGGCGGCGATTTCCGGGTTCTGGTCGGAGTTCAGCTTGGCCAGCACGAAGCGCCCGCCATACTCGGCGGCGAGCCTTTCCAGCACCGGCTTGAGCGCTCGGCAGGGAGCGCACCACTCGGCCCAGAAATCCACCAGCACCGGGGCACGGTGCGAGGCATCGATGACTTTTTCCTGGAAGTCGGCGGTGCCGACGTCGAACGAATAGGGGTTCATGGGCAAGGCGGGTTGTGTCGCAATGTCGTCTGTCTGCAGTGTCTCAGGCTTGGCGCCGCAAGGCAATTCCCCGGCGGCACGGGGGCGGGAAGGCACAGGCGGCGGGGTATAATTCCGCGCCTTGGATTTCCCTCACTTTCCTTACCCGCCCCGGTCCGTCCATCATGGCTGAATTCCTTGCCCTGCGGGGCTCTGCCGCGTTTTCGGCCTCCCGCCTCACGCGCCTGCAGAAGTCCCTTGCCGAAATCGATTCCGGTGGCGGGCTGGTGGCGCAACACTGGTATTTCCTGGAGCTCGACGCGCCGTTGAATGCCGGGGAAATGGACCGGCTCAAGGACTTGCTGGGCATCCCGGCGACGCTGCCGGCATCGCCCGAAGGCAATTTGCTGCTGGTTACGCCGCGGCTGGGCACGATTTCCCCCTGGAGTTCGAAGGCCACCGACATTGTCAGGAATTGCGGCTTCGCCGCGGTGAGGCGCATCGAGCGCGGGGTTGCCTATCATGTCGCCGGAAAGTTTGAAAAGTCGGCGCTGGCGACACGGCTCCATGACCGCATGACCGAGTCCGTGCTCGATTCCATCGATGCGGCCAGGGCGCTGTTCCATCATGTCGCGCCGCAGCCGCTGACAACGGTGGACATCCTGTCCGGCGGCAAGGCTGCGCTGGTCACGGCCAACGCCGAACTTGGCCTCGCGCTTTCCGCCGACGAGATCGACTACCTGCTGGAGAACTTCGGACGGCTCGGGCGCAATCCGACCGATGTCGAGCTGATGATGTTCGCCCAGGCGAATTCCGAACATTGCCGGCACAAGATTTTCAACGCGAGCTGGACAGTCGATGGCGAGGCGCAGCCGCTGTCGCTGTTCGGCATGATCCGCGAGACGCACAAGGCGCATCCCGAGGGCACGGTAGTGGCCTACTCGGACAACGCCGCGGTGATCGAGGGTGCGACCATCCGCCGCTTCTACCCGCGCGCCGGCGGCGGCTACGCGTACGGCGAGGAACTCACGCACATCCTGGCCAAGGTCGAAACGCACAACCATCCGACCGCGATCTCGCCTTTTCCCGGCGCTGCCACCGGCTCCGGCGGCGAGATCCGCGACGAGGGCGCCACCGGCCGCGGCTCCAAGCCCAAGGCCGGGCTCTGCGGCTTCTCGGTCTCCGACCTGCGGATTCCCGGCTACGTCCAGCCCTGGGAATCGGATTACGGCAAACCGGAGCGCATCGCCTCGGCGCTCGACATCATGGTCGAAGGCCCGATCGGCGCCGCGGCCTTCAACAACGAATTCGGCCGGCCCAACCTGGCGGGCTATTTCCGCACCTTCGAGCAGGAATTCAACGGCGAGATGCGCGGCTACCACAAGCCGATCATGATCGCCGGCGGCCTCGGCAACATCGCCGCCGAACACGCCTTCAAGATCCGCTTTCCGGCCGGCAGCCTGCTGATCCAGCTCGGCGGCCCCGGCATGCTGATCGGCCTCGGCGGCGGCGCGGCCTCCTCGATGGCAACCGGGACCAATACCGCCGACCTCGATTTCGCCTCGGTGCAGCGCGGCAACCCGGAAATCCAGCGCCGCGCCCAGGAAGTCATCGACCGCTGTTGGCAGCAGGGCGATGCCAATCCGATACTGGCCATCCACGACGTCGGCGCCGGCGGCATTTCCAATGCCATGCCGGAACTGGCGCACGACGCGGGCTGCGGCGCGGCTTTCGACCTGCGCGCGATCCCCAGCGAAGAGCCGGGCATGAGCCCGCGCGAAATCTGGAGCAACGAAGCACAGGAGCGCTACGTGCTGGCCATCGCCCCGGAGCGCCTGGAAGAATTCCGCGCCCTGTGCGAGCGCGAGCGCTGTCCGTTCGCCGTGCTCGGCGTCGCTACCGAGGACAGCCAACTCACGGTCAAGGACGACCACTTCGGCAACAAGCCGGTGGACATGCCGATGGAAGTGCTGCTCGGCAAG
>CAZGQB010000171.1:0-5045 GCA_964527055.1 uncultured Sulfuritalea sp. | reverse complement strand
CCATCACCGCCAACCATCCCGATGTCACCCTGATCGTCCTGCTGATCGACGAGCGCCCCGAGGAAGTCACCGAAATGCTGCGCACGGTTCGCGGCGAAGTGGTCGCCTCGACCTTCGACGAGCCGGCCACGCGCCATGTCCAGGTCGCTGAAATGGTCATCGAGAAGGCCAAGCGCCTGGTCGAACACAAGCGTGACGTGGTGATCCTGCTCGATTCGATCACCCGCCTCGCCCGCGCCTACAACACCGTGCAACCGGCTTCGGGCAAGGTGCTGACCGGCGGCGTCGACGCCAATGCCCTGCAAAAGCCCAAGCGCTTCTTCGGCGCCGCCCGGAATGTCGAGGAAGGCGGCTCGCTGACCATCATCGCCACCGCCTTGATCGAAACCGGCTCGCGCATGGACGACGTGATCTACGAGGAATTCAAGGGCACCGGCAACATGGAAATCCACCTCGACCGCAAGATGGCCGAGAAGCGCGTTTACCCGGCGATCAACGTCAACCGCTCGGGCACCCGCCGCGAGGAACTGCTGCTGGTCCCCGCCGTGCTGCAGAAGATGTGGATCCTGAGGAAGCTCCTGTACAACATGGACGACATGGAAGCCACGGAATTCCTGGTGGACAAGGTCAAGGCCACCAAGAACAACGGCGAGTTCTTCGACGCCATGCGTCAGCGCTGATGCGCAGACGCCGTTGCGCATTGCGGTAAATTAGCGGATAATCACGCCCTCTGTCGGTTCGCCAAACCCACGAGCCGCGCTTGCAAACAAAGGACAATGAAATGAAAGACGCCATCCACCCGAAGTACGCTGAGATCGAGGTCACCTGCAGTTGCGGCAACAAGTTCTCGACTCAATCCACCAATGTCAAGCCGCTGCACATCGAAGTCTGTTCCGCCTGCCATCCCTTCTATACCGGCAAGCAGAAGATCGTGGACACCGCCGGTCGCGTCGAGCGTTTCCGCCAGAAATACAGCAAGAAGGCCGCCTGACCCGGCGCCGGACCTTCCCGATGTCGAAAAAGGCAGCCCCCGCGGCTGCCTTTTTTATGTCCGGCCCTATGAGCTGGACGGTATCGCCTGGCGGGGTATGTCGGCAAGCCGCGCTGATAAACTCGCACCGTGCCCTACCTGACTGAACGCAGCCCAGACACCTCGCCGATCCTGGCGCGGTATGGTGCCCTGCTGCTCTGCGCCGTCTGGCTGCTGGCCGGAGTGGTTGGTCATGACCCGTGGAAAAACGAGGATGCCGTGCACCTCGGCGTGGCCTTTGGCATGGCGGGCGGCGACTGGCTGGTGCCGCGTGTCGCCGGCGATCCATGGCTGGTCACCCCGCCGCTGTATCACTGGACCGCCGCCCTGTGCGGCAAGCTGCTGGGTTGGCTGTTGCCCTGGCACGATGCCGCGCGCCTCGCATCGACGCTGTTCGCCGCCGGCTTTCTCGCCGTTCTCTGGCGCATTGCGCATCGGCATCACGGGGCGAGTGCCGGACTGGCCGCCCCCCTGCTCGCCATCGGCACGCTGGGTCTGCTGGTGCCGCTGCACGAAGCCCAGCCGGCAATCGTGGCGCTTGCCGGATGTGCCGTTTCGCTTTGGGGCCTCTCGCTGTGGCGCGACGAGCCGCTGCGCGGCGGCGCGCTGTTCGGCGTCGGGATCGGTATCGGCTTCCTCGGCAGCGGGGTCGACAGCCTCGCCGTCCAGTTGGCTACGGGAGTGCTTCTGCTGCTGCACCCGGCATGGCGCGTCCGTGGCAGCCTCCTTGCCTGGCTCGCCGCCGCAACCGGCGCGCTGCTCCTGATCCTGCCTTGGCCCTGGCTGCTCCGGCAGCAGTCCCCTGCCCTGTTCGACATCTGGTGGACCGCCGAACTGGCGAGCCTGACATCGCGCCGCGGCTTCAGCCTGGGCCACCTGGAACTCCTGGTCTGGGCCAGCTGGCCCGTGCTGCCGCTCGCGGTATGGAGCCTCTGGCTGGAACGCCGGCAGCTGCTCAAGGCCGAGACCGCAATGCTGCTGGCGGCCACTGCGGTGGCGCTGCTGATGTTCCTCACCGGCCCCTCGACCCGGCCGACCGCGCTGTTCCCCGCGCTGGTCCCACTCGCAGTGCTGGCAGCCTCCGCCGCCGGTCGCCTGCGGCGCGGCGCGGCCAATGCCCTGGACTGGTTCGGCATGATGACCTTCACCCAGACCGCGGCGCTGCTCTGGCTGGGCGGCATTGCCATCCTGAGCGGCGCACCGGCCCGCATCGCGAAGAACTTCAGCAAGCTTGCTCCTGGCTTCATTGCCGAGGTCTCCATTCCCGCCATCCTGATCGCCATCGCCGTCAGCGTCGGCTGGATCGCGGTCTTGCTGCGCACACCCCGCTCGCCCTGGCGCGCCGCAGCCCGCTGGAGCCTCGGCCTGACCACGATCTGGATCCTGCTGACTGCCCTCCTGCTGCCCTGGATCGATTACGGAAAGAGTTACCGTAGCGTCAGCGCCGACTTTCGCGAGGCGCTCGGCAACCGTCCCGGCTGCATCGCCCGGCGCAGCCTGGGGCTGGCGCAGCGCGCCTCGCTTGACTACTTCGACGGCATCCGCACCGTCGTCGGCAGCCAGGCCGCCAACTGCCGCTGGCTGATCGTTGAGACCTCGCCCCGCACCGAGAAGAAACTGCCCGGCTGGACGCTGGTTCGCGAAACCTCGCGTCCCGGCGACAGGGACGAGCGGCTGCGGCTGTATCGCCGCGACAAGTAGCTAGACCTTGAGAAAATGCTCGCGGTAATACTTGAGTTCCTCGATCGACTCGAGGATGTCCGCCAGCGCCTCGTGCTTGCCGTGCTTCTTGAGGCCCTTCGCCACTTCCGGCTTCCAGCGCTTGCACAGTTCCTTGAGGGTCGACACGTCAAGGTTGCGGTAATGGAACCAGTCCTCCAGCTTCGGCATGTAGCGCGCCATGAAACGCCGGTCCTGGCAAATCGAGTTGCCGCACATCGGCGTCGTCTGCCGCGGCACGTGGCGGCGCAGGAATTCCAGCGCCTGCACCTCGACCTCGGCCTCGGTCAGGATCGAGGACCTGACCCGCGCCGTCAGGCCGGACTTGCCGTGGGTATTGCGGTTCCACTCGTCCATGCCGTCCAGCACCGCGTCCGGCTGATGCACCACCCAGACCGGCGCCTCGGCAACGATGTCGAGGTTGGAGTTGGTGACCACCAGCGCCAGCTCGATGATGCGGTCGCCGTCCGGATTGAGCCCCGTCATTTCCATGTCCAGCCAGACGAGCGCGTTCTGATCCTGTGCCATAATTTTCCGGTACCTGTTTCCGTGTTGCCGCATTCTGGCACAGCAGGTCGCCACCCATGAACCCAAATCACTTTACCGTCGTCTTTCTTGCCGCCCTGGCCCTGTCCACCGGCCTGCGCCTCTGGCTCGACCTGCGCCATCTGCGCCATGTCCGCGCGCATCGCGAGCAGGTGCCGGCCGCTTTCTTCGGCCGCATCGAACTCGTCGACCACCGCAAGGCCGCCGATTACACCGCAGCGAAGGTGCGCCTCGGCATCGCCGAAATCGGTGTCGATGCCTTCGTCCTGCTGGCACTGACGCTGGGCGGGGTGCTGGGCTGGATAGACCGGGCGCTGCGCGACGGGCTCGGCGGCGGCTACCTGCACGGCCTGGCGCTGTTCGCCTGCGTCGGCCTGCTCGGTTTCTTCGTCGGCCTTCCGGCCAGCCTCTACCGCACCTTCCGCATCGAGGCGCGCTTCGGCTTCAACAAGCTGACCTGGCCGCTGTGGTTCGCCGACCTCGCCAAGGGCGTGGCGCTCACCGTGCTGATCGGCGGCCCGCTGCTGTTCGCCGTGCTGTGGCTGATGGACGCCATGGGTCGCAGCTGGTGGTTCTACGTCTGGCTGGTGTGGCTGGGCACCAACCTGCTGACCCTGTTCCTCTACCCGACCGTCATCGCGCCGCTGTTCAACAAATTCACGCCGCTGCAAGATGCCGCGCTGAAAGCCCGCATCGAAGCCCTGCTGGCACGCTGCGGCTTCGCTTCCTCGGGCCTGTTCGTAATGGACGGCTCGAAGCGCTCGGCGCACGGCAACGCCTATTTCACCGGTTTCGGCCGCAGCAAGCGCATCGTCTTCTTCGACACCCTGCTGGAAAAACTCGCGCCGCAGGAAATCGAGGCCGTATTGGCGCACGAACTCGGCCACTTCCGCCATCGCCACGTCATCAAGCGCATCGCACTCTCCGCCGTGCTGAGCCTGGCCTTCCTCTGGCTGCTCGGGCAACTGATCGACCAGCCGTGGTTCTTCGACGGATTAAAAGTCGGCGCTGGCGGGACGGCGATGGGCCTGCTGCTGTTTTCCATGGTGCTGCCGGTATTCCTCTTCCCGCTGGCGCCGCTGACCTCCTCGCTCTCGCGCAAGCATGAATTCGAGGCCGACGCCTACGCCGCGCAGCAGACCGCCGCCGGCGACCTGATCGCCGCGCTGGTCAAGCTCTACCGCGACAACGCCGCAACCCTGACGCCCGACCCGCTGCACTCGCTGTTCCACGATTCCCATCCACCCGCCAGCCAGCGCATCGCGCGACTGAAGCCACTCTGAACGGAGCCCCGATGAACCAAGCCTGCGACCTGTCGAAAGGCAGGTGCAAACCCTGCGAAGGCGGCGTGCCGCCGCTCTCCGATGACGAAGCCGCCGCGCTGCTGGCCACGCTCGATGGCTGGCAGCGCGAAGGCAGCATCATCAGCAAGACCTACAAATTCAGGAACTATCACGAGACCATGGCCTTCGTGAACGCCACGGCCTGGATCTCGCATCGCGAAGACCACCACCCCGACCTCGCCGTAGGCTGGGGCCAGTGCACGGTGAGCTATACCACCCACGCGATCGGCGGCCTCTCGGAAAACGATTTCATCTGCGCGGCCAAGATCGATGCGCTGCTCACACTGTAGTGGGATGCTTTCAGGATAGGCCGGCTGCTGTGGGGCAGACTTCAGTCTGCCATGGCCGACTGAAGCCGGCCCTTGTATTATTTTCCCATGAAGAATTCGACGGATTTGATGGTGGCG
>CAZGQB010000170.1:0-5045 GCA_964527055.1 uncultured Sulfuritalea sp. | reverse complement strand
TGTCCACGCAGTAATAGCCGGAATCCTCCAGCACGTTGAGGGCGATGGACTTGCCCGAACCGGAAAGGCCGCTGATGAGCACGACTTGCATGGGCGAAAGCATAGCGGATTAACGCGCGCGGAGCAGCGTCACGCAATCCGGGGCAGGCCCGCGGACGATGCCGGAATCCGGAAAATCAGCGCCCCGGACACGGGCATTCGCCGGCGTGACGGCTTGTCCGGTGGTTCACTAGCGGCCGAAGATCCCCTTCAGCAACTCCACCGGCTGCGGCATCTTCAGCGGGTCCTGCGCGCCCTCGTCCTGGGTCTTTTCGCGCCCGCGGCCGGCGTCGCCTCGCTCCGCGGATGCTTCCGCCATCCCCAGCATGCCGCTGGCGACGGACTTGACGCGCAGCTTGACCGCCCAGACGGGGTTCCATTTTGCCTTCGGGTCCTTCGGCCGTGGCGGATGCGCCAGGTTCAGCTCGTCGCCGTAGGCAATCAGCCGCAGCATGCCGCCGTTTTCGCCGAAGATCCCCTTGGGCACGCTGCAGGTGGTGGTGGCCGGCGCCAGCAGCACCTTTTCCTTGAGCCAGCGATCGACGGCGGCATTGGTCTGGTAGTCCATCAGGCCGAAGCCGGTGTCCGGCAGTTCGCTGGAGGTCCACATCACCATGTCCTCCCTGGCGTTGCTGCCCATGGCCGAGACGAAGTAGGCGCGCGCCGTGGCAATCGCGTTCCAGCTCAGCGCGGTCACCCCGTCCTTCTCGGCCTGGTTCAGGGCCAGCGCCGGCATCAGGTCCTGTGCCGGCGGCACCCTGAAGCGGAAGCCGTCGGGAATGCCCTTGCCGGAGAACGCGTGTTCGCCGACCAGCGATGCATTCGCCGGCACCATGCGCGCGT
Source organism: uncultured Sulfuritalea sp. (assembly GCA_964527055.1). Classification (GTDB taxonomy): domain Bacteria; phylum Pseudomonadota; class Gammaproteobacteria; order Burkholderiales; family Rhodocyclaceae; genus Sulfuritalea. The sequence goes on along the minus strand of CAZGQB010000170.1, from coordinate 4,163 downwards.
CGGCCGGGTTCGGCCACACCGGGCGTCCGGCGGCGCTGTGGGCGCCGCGATGGGTCGCGCTGCGCGCGACGAAGAATTTGGCATAGTCACCCGCCGATGCCGTCGCCATGTCGAGAACCCGCGGCTGGCCCGAACGAATTTCGGCGCCGCAGCCCCAGTAAAGCAGCATGCGCCCCTTGGGCTTTTCCGGGGGCTCGTGCTTCACCTCCTCGTCATCGCGCGAGGCGGCCGGCGCATTCTTCGGCGTCCTCAATTCCAGGGCCGGACTGAGGAACGCCTCGGGCACCGCCTGCCGGGCTTCTTCGAGACCGGGATTGGCGCGCGCCCGAACCGTCACATCCACCCAGCGCCCGGCACCCATGGTCCGGGTGTTGCCGAACACGTTGCCGTCACCGCCACCCTTGCCGCCGAACATGGCGCCGAGCCCGCCGCCCATGCCGCCCGAACCGCCCATGCCGCCCATGGGCATGCCCATGCCGGAGAAGGTCGCGACGTCGATCCAGGCCTGCGCCGCCGGGCTTGCGGCATCCTGCGCAAACGACGTTGCGGGAAAGTTGAAAAGCAGCGAACAGGCCGCTCCGGTCACGATGACAGATAGGTTCGGCAATGGCTTCATGGTTTGTCCTCCCTATGCACCGGGAATGATACTCCCGCCACAATCACCCGCCGAAAAGTCGGCGCCGGCGGCACGGCGCGATGGACATCCGGGCGATGAGGACGAATGGCGCGAAAGAACCACGCCATTCGAGAAGCCCAGCGCCGTCGAACAATGGGTTGTCTGCAGGTTCAACGTACAAGGTCGGGGGCGCTGCGCAGCTTTATCGCGCAGCGCCCGGTGGAATGATGGGTTCGGTTACAGGAACTCCGGCACGCTATGCGGCCTGCAATAGAAACTCGACCTTCACAGCCTCATACGGAAAAACAATGTGGCCATCTTCTGTTTTGTTAAGCACTCCAGCGTTGAGCAGCGCAGTGACATCGCCGTGTACGGCCTTTACATCGCGTTCCGCGCGGCGTGCGGCTTCGCGAATGGACACCGGTCCCGCACCGCAAAGCACCTTGAGCAGTTCCCATCGCTTTTCGGTTAGCACTCTCCACAGCAACTCGGGAGTGGCAAAGCTGACGCGCGCAGTCTTCTGGGCTTTTCCTGACTTCCAGGCGCGCGCAAAATCAGCCATGGAGTCGGCAGGGGTTCGCACATCAAGAGTTACTGTTTTCATGGTTCCACCTCGCAATATCCTTCTGGAAGTCGGTGATCAATTGTTCCGGCGTAGTAAAAGCATAGACACTTTCCCTTTTGCCGAAATGCCGGTGATCGCCCTTCTCGACTTCGTTGTCGTAGCGCAGAACGCATTCTCCACGCACAACATAGGCCAGCCTGTACTTGAACGCGTGTGCCGACCCTTTAAGTTGCTTCGGGAGGCGCCACAGTACCAAATCTGCAAACGCCGACTCTGAATAGGCGATACGAGTGCCAATAAGCTGAACAGCTTTCATGTTGGAGATAGTGCCAACATGTACGGTCGTTGTCAATAAGTCCAACGCTTAGATACGGCGACAAGGGGGCATTGATGCGCGGTCGAAGAGCCGGAACGCCTGACCGGGGCCGGTATCGCCGTCCCGCGAGCGCCGACTTTTGGCCTTCTCGGTTCAGGCGTGGTTGCGTTCGGCTTCGAATTTGTTCTTGCCGGGGCGCGACCCGGCGCGGCCACATTGCTGCTGGATTCCTGCCTTCGCCGGAATAGCCTGCCCCGGACTCGATCCGGGGACGGAGCCAAAAAGTCGGCGCCGGCGGGACGGCGCCCTCAGCCGCGCTTCTCGGGAATAAGCATCTCGGCCACGTCGGCGCGGCCGGGATTGTAGGCATTGACCACGTGGTCGCTCGGCCAGCCCAGCGCGAGGCCGCACAGCAGCTTGTAGTCCGGCGGCACCTCGAAGGCCTCGCGCACGGGGCCGGCCCAGGTGCCGAGCGCGCCTTCGGCGCAGGTGCCGAGGCCGCGCGCCTTTGCCGACAGCATCAGCGATTGAAGGAAAATGCCGGCGTCGAGCACGGAATAGGCGCCGAGTTCCCGTCGCACGAAGACGAAGAGCACCACGGGCGCGCCGAAGAATTCCCAGTTGCGGCGCATCTGGCGGTTGCGCGCCGCGCTGTCGCCGCGTGCTATGCCGAGGGTGGCATACAGGCCGAAGCCGGTCGCGCGGCGGCGCGGCGTCAGTTCCGCCGGATATTCGAAGCGCGTATCGAAATCGCCATCGGGCAGGGCCTTGCTGCGCGTGAGGAAGGCTCCGATCTTGCCCGGCAAGCCGCCGCCTTGCAGCCTGGTTGCGGCGTCAAAGCGCGCCAGAAGTTGTTCCTTGAGCCGCTCTTTCAGTTCGCCGCCGGCGACGGCGATCCTGTAGGGCTGGGTGTTCGACCAGCTCGGCGCCCAGCGCGCATCGTCGAGGATGGCGGCGATCAATTCGGCCGGCACTTCGCGGTCGGCAAAGTCGCGGATGCTGCGCCGGGTGCGCAACAGGCGCGCCAGGGTTTCGGCATCCGCGTTGTCGGCCATCGTGAAACTTAGGGCGCCATGGTCGGCAGGATCCAGCCGTCGCGCACTTCGACGGAACGCGAACGCAGCAGTTCGCCCAGCAGCCAGGAGGCGAAATCCTCGTCGGAAAACTTCAGGATGCGCTGGTTGACGCCGTCGAAGAAAGGCACGCTCTTCAGGTAGGCCGGCAGCTCGTCCTCGTGCAGGCGCTGCAGGTCGAGCAGGTTGAAGGTGAAGCAGGCGCGCACGGCATTGCGCCCGACGCGCGAGGAATCCGCCTCGAAGGATTCGAGCCGGCGCAGGGCGCGCGCCATGGCGCCATCGAAATCGTCGAAGGCGGCGCCGTGGCCCGGGATGACGATGTCGACATCGAGCCGGCCGATCATTTCCAGCGTGCTGCGCGTGGCCGGCAGGGCGTCCTTGCGGCCCATGACTTCGCCGAAGATGATGCCGAAGCCGTCCTGCCACAGCGCATCGCCCGAGACCAGGATGCGCTTTTCGGCGCAGTAGTACACCAGCGCTTCCATGTCGTGGCCGGGGGCGGGCAGCGCCCGCCAGCTCATGCCGCCCATTTCGAATTCGCTGTCGGCTTCGATCACCGCGTCATGGGCGAAGCGCTCGCCGCGCTGCTTCGCGGCGTCGAGCAGCATGGCATCGGTATCCCACTCGGCGACCATGCGCTCGATGCCGGCAGGGATCACGATGCGGCAACCGAAGGCGGCCTGCAGCGCGGCGTTGCCGCCGATGTGGTCGGAATGCGAGTGCGTATTGATCAGGCGGCCGAGGGCGGGCGCTCCGCGCCGTGCTGCCAGCGCCGACTTTACGAGCTCGACGGTCTGCGGCGCATGGCCGACATAGCCGGCATCGACCAGCGTCGCCGTCTCGCCCTCGAAGAACAGGATGTTGTTCGACGACAGCCAGCCGCGCTCGATGACCTGGATGGCGTCGGGCAGCTTCATCGGTCCCGGCGCGCGGCCCCGCTATCGGGCTGGCTGCGCCGCTGCGCCACGGCAAGCAGGATCAGCCGCTTCTCATCGTCGCCGATCCTGGACCAGCGGGCGATTTCGTCGATGGTGCGAAAGCAGCCGGCGCACAGGCCGGCTTCCATCTTGCAGACGTCGATGCAGGGAGACTTGACCACGGCACTTTCCTGCCCTTGCGGCGCGCCGCGCCAGTTCAGGCGCCGGCCGCCGCCGCTGCGGCGGCGCGCCGGGCGAGGATGGCGAGCGCCACGCGCGACGCCGGCTGGCGTTTGAGCTGCTTCGAAATCCAGACGCCGGTATCGACCAATTTGTCGAGGTCGATGCCGGTGTCGATGCCGAGGCCCTTGAGCAGCCAGGCCACGTCCTCGGTAGCGACATTGCCCGAGGCGCCGGCGGCGTAGGGGCAGCCGCCGAGGCCGGCGATCGAGCTGTCGAATATGCCGATGCCCATCTGCAGCGAGGCGTAGATGTTGGCCGTGGCCATGCCGTAGGTGTCGTGGTAATGGCCGGCGATCTTCTTCAGCGGGATGCGCCGGGCGACGGCCTCGATCATGTCCTTGGTGCGCTCCGGCGTGCCGGCGCCGATGGTATCGCCGAGGCTGACTTCGTAGCAGCCCATGTCGATCAGCGCCTGCGCCACGTCGGCCAC
>CAZGQB010000169.1:0-5048 GCA_964527055.1 uncultured Sulfuritalea sp. | reverse complement strand
CTTCGCGCTCGCGGATGGCGGCCCAGTCCAGCGTCATCATCCAGTCCAGCGCGGCCGCAAGGCCGATGGCTTGCGCGATGGGCGGCGTGCCTGCTTCGAAGCGTTGCGGCGGCGCGGCCCAGGTGCTGGCCGCGGGCGTCACTTCGGCGATCATTCCGCCGCCGCCGAGGAAAGGCGGCATCTGCGCCAGCGCTTCCGCCTTGCCCCAGAGCACGCCGACGCCGCCGGGGCCGAAACATTTGTGACCGGAAAAGGCGTAAAAATCTATGTCCATTGCGCGCACATCCTGCGGCCCGTGCTGTACCGCCTGCGCGCCGTCGAGCAACACCCTGGCCCCCGCCTTGCGCGCCGCGGCGACGATGGTGGCGACATCGGTCCACGCGCCGGTAACGTTTGAGCACTGCGTGACGGCAACGAGGCGGCAACGGCTGCCCATGAGTTCCGCCAGATGCGTCAGCTCAAGCCGCCCGTCGGCGCCGACCGGAATCAGCGCCAGTTCGATGCCGCAGCGCTCGCGCAGCATCTGCCAGGGCACGAAATTGCTGTGGTGCTCGGCAACCGAGACCAGCACGCGGTCGCCCGGCCGTAGCGTGCTGCCGAAGGCATGGGCGACGAGATTGAGCGATGCCGTCGCGCCCGAGGTGAACACGATCTCCTCGACAGAGTTAGCGTTGAGGAAGCGCGTCGCGCTCTGCCGCGCCTGTTCGTAGGCGAGGTCGGCGGCTTCGGCGAGGCGATAGGTGCCGCGCATGACATTGGCGCGGCGGGTGGTTTCGTGGCTCACCACCGCATCCAGCGCCGCGCGGTGGATCTGGGCCGTGGCCGCGCTGTCGAGGTAATGCAGTTCCGGCGCTGCCGCCAGCAGCGGAAATTGCGCGCGCAGGTTTGCGGCGGTGTCACTCATTGCCGACTCATTTGCCAAGCAACGCGTCCAGCGCCGCCGGCGTATCGACATCGGCGAAAATCGCGTCGTCATCGAAAGCGACTGCCTCGACCTGCGACGCATGGCGCTGCAGCACCTCGCGCGCGCCGACATCGCCCTCCACCGCCATCATCTCGGCGAAAAATTCGCGCGGCCAGAGTATCGGGTTGCCGCGCCGGCCTTCCTTTACCGGGGCGACAATTTTTGGCTGGCGCGGGTCGAAGGCGGCGAGCAGGCGATCGACGTGCCCGCCGTCGATGCGGGGCATGTCGGCCAGCAGCACCACGGCCGCGTCGGCATCGGCCGGCAGCGCGGCCAGCCCGCAACGCAGCGAGGAGGCCATGCCGCTAGCGTAATCGGAGTTGTGCGCGAACCGCACCTCCAGTCCGTTGAGGCAGGCCTGCGCCGCGCCCGCGTCCGCGCCGGTGACCACCAGCACCGACGTGCAGCGCGACGCCAGCGCCGCATTCACCGCGCGGCGCAGCATGGCGATGCCGCCCACCGGCTGCAACAACTTGTTGGCGCCGCCCATGCGCCGGCTGCTGCCGGCCGCCAGCACCAGCGCCGCCACCTTGCGTCCGGCGGGTGCGCGCTGCGGTTCCGGCTGCATCGCCGTTTCGTCCTCGTCGGCTTCGGCCGGGCTGCGGATCAGGCCGCCGACGCCCATCGCCATGATCTCGTTGCGCCCCACGGGCAGGCCGGCCAGCATGCGTTGCAGAACCCAGTCGAGGCCGTTTGTGCGCCGCGAGCGGGCACAGCCGGGCAGGATGATGACGGGAACCTCGCCCAGCCTCGCCAGCAGCAGCATGTTGCCCGGCTCGACCGGCATGCCGAAATGGAGGATTTCGCCGCCGGCGGCGACGATGGCGGCCGGCACCGTGTCGGCGCGGTCCTTGGGCACGGTGCTGCCGGCAATCAGCAGCAGGTCGCAGCCGGCGGCCCGCGCTTCCAGCAGCGCCGCCGTGACGGCCGCGCCGCGGTGCGCGCAGCGCTGCACCAGGCCGAGGTGGGAACCGAGTTCGTCGAGCCGGCGCCGGCTGCTGGTCACCGCCGTCGCGTAGTTGCGCGCCGGTTCGCCCGGCTGCTCGGTGACGACCAGCGCCGCGCGCCGCGCCTGGAAGGGCAGCAGGCGCACTGCCCACTGCTCCCCCGCCTGCCCCGCCGCCGCATTGCAGGCGTCGATCACGCCACCCGCCACGGCCAGGGGAATGATCTTCACCGTCGCCACTACGGCGCCGGCGCGCACCGCCGCGTGCTGCGGCAGCGTGGCGACGGTGACGGCTTCGTCGATGGCGTTGATGCGGTCGATGCGTCCCGCATCGACGACGAGCAGGCCGCGTTGCGTGGCGTAGAGGTTGCAGCGCCCGGCATGCGGCGCGCGCGCGGCGATGCCGAGGCCGCCCAGGGTCGCGGCAACCGCCGCCGCCGCCGCATTCTCGTCGAGGTCGCCCGGTTCCAGCCGGGCGCCGTGCACCCGTTCGATGCCGGCGGCGGCCAGCGCGGAAAAGTCGGCGCCGGCGAGACGGCGACCCTTCTTCAGGATGCCGCCCGGCAGGCGCAGGCTGTGCGCCAGCAACAGGCCTTCGCACTCCGCCAGCGGGAATTCGCCGAAGATCACCGGGCGGCGCCCCGATAGCGGACCTGGATCACTTCGGCCAAGATGGATACGGCGATTTCGGCCGGCGCGCGGCCGCCGAGGTCGAGCCCGATCGGCGAATGGATGCGTCCCGTCAGCTCACCCAGCCCGGCCGCGCGCAGGCGCTCCAGGCGCTTTTCGTGGGTACGCCGGCTGCCCAGCGCGCCGATGTAGAACAGCGCGCTCGGTAGCGCCAGTTCCAGCGCCGGATCGTCGAGCTTGGGGTCATGGGAGAGGGCCACCAGCGCCGTCGCGGCGTCCAGACCGAGGCGGGCCAGCGCCTCGTCGGGCCACTCGTCGCTGAGTTGCACGCCGGGAAAGCGCTCGACCGAGGCGAAGGCGCCGCGCGGATCGATGACGACGACCTCGAAGCCGGCCGCCGCCGCCATCGGCGCCAGCGCCTGGGCGATATGCACGGCGCCGACGATCAGGAGGCGCGGCGCCGGCACGTAGGCGCGCGCGAACAGACCCGCAGCGGCGGCCAGCCCGGCGCTGCGGCCGGCAGCCAGCAGGGCCGCGGCTTCGGCAGCCTGTTCCGGCGCCAGCGCCAGATCGCCGCTGCAGCCGGCGGCATCGACCACGCATTGCGCGCCGTCGGCCAGGCGCGTGACGACGAGCAGGGCTTCGCGCTGCTGTTGCGCCCGGGCGATGCGGGCGAGCGTGGCGGCCTTCATTCCACCGGCTCGACGAAGACCTGGACGCGGCCGCCGCAGGCCAGCCCGACCTGCCAGGCCTGCTCGTCGCTGACGCCGAACTCCAGCAGTTGCGGCCGGCCGCTGGCCATGACCCGGGCCGCGGCGTCGATCACCGCGCCCTCGATGCAGCCGCCGGACACCGAGCCGACGAAATGCCCGTCCGCATCGACGGCGAGGTGGCTGCCCTCGGGGCGCGGCGAGGAACCCCAGGTGCTGACCACCGTGGCCAGCGCGGCGGCCTTGCCGGCGGCGCGCCAGCCCTGGAGCGTGGCAAGGATCGAGTCGGCGTCGTTGTCCATCTGTTCATTCCATCCGTGTCGGTTGCGGCCTGCCGATTGTGCCGCATTTGCGGCCGGCACAAAACCGTCGGCAGCAAGGAAAGGCATCTGCCACAACCGAAAAACCCTGCCGAAGAGATTGACACAAGCGCCATTATTTGTATACAGTGTCCCGTATCCATTTCATGATTTGTCGGCTGCGGGGGAGAAGCAGCCGTCGCGACGATCCGAAACGGCCAAAACAATTACGGAGGAGACACCAGATGAGCCAGACCCGCATCATGCTCGATGAAAAGGACATACCGACCCACTGGTACAACGTGGTCGCCGACATGCCGAACCCGCCGCTGCCGCCGCTCGGACCGGACGGCAACCCGGTGGGCCCGGAGAAGATGCTGGAGATCTTTCCCGGCAACATCCTCGAGCAGGAGATGAGCGCCGAGCGCTGGATCCCGATTCCGGAGGAAGTGCGCGAGATCTTCAAGCTGTGGCGCCCGACCCCGCTGATGCGGGCGCATCGCCTGGAGAAGATCCTCGGCACGCCGGCCAAGATCTTCTACAAGTACGAAGGCGTCAGCCCCTCCGGTTCGCACAAGACCAATACCTCGGTGCCGCAGGCCTACTACAACAAGCAGGCCGGCTTCTCGCGCGTCACCACCGAGACCGGCGCCGGCCAGTGGGGTTCGGCGGTGTCGTTTGCCGGGCAGATGTTCGGCATCGAAGTCCGCATCTACATGGTCAAGATCAGCTACGAGCAGAAGCCCTATCGCCGCTCGATGATGCAGACCTGGGGCGGCCAGGTCTTCCCCAGCCCGACCAACATGACCCAGGCCGGCCGCGACGCCCTGGCCAAGGATCCGAACAACATGGGCAGCCTCGGCCTGGCGATTTCGGAAGCGGTCGAGGAAGCCGCCTCGCGCGCCGATACCAACTACACCCTCGGCTCGGTGCTCAACCACGTCGTGCTGCACCAGACCGTGATCGGCCTCGAAGCCAAGAAGCAGCTGGCCATGGTCGGCGAATACCCCGACATGGTGTTCGGCCCCTGCGGCGGCGGCTCGAACTTCGGCGGCATCGCCTTCCCCTTCCTCGCCGACAAGGCCGCCGGCAAGAAGGTCCGCCTGGTCGGCGTCGAGCCGATTTCCTGCCCGTCGATGACCAAGGGCATCTACGCCTACGACTATGGCGACACCTCCGGCTACACGCCGCTGATGAAGATGTACACGCTGGGCCACAACTTCATGCCCCCCGGCATCCATGCCGGCGGCCTGCGCTACCACGGCGAATCACCTCTGGTCTCGCAGCTTTACCACGAGAAGCTGATCGAGGCCGTGGCCGTGCCGCAAGTGGCCACCTTTGCCGCCGGCGTCCAGTTCGCCCGGGCCGAAGGCATCATTCCCGCCCCCGAGTCCTGCCACGGCATCCGCGCGGTGATCGACGAGGCGCTGCGCTGCAAGGAAACCGGGGAGCCGAAAACCCTGCTCTTCTGCCTCTCGGGACACGGCCACTTCGACATG
>CAZGQB010000168.1:0-5050 GCA_964527055.1 uncultured Sulfuritalea sp. | reverse complement strand
CGGGTTCCGGGCAGCGGGTTGCGGCCGGCGGCGCGCAAGCTGGCGGCGCTGGCGACGGCTTCGTCGCGGCCGGAGAAAAAGCCGACGATGCCGCGGATGCGGCGCTTGTCATCGGCATCGAGCGCCTTCTTCCGCGCGTAGTCGAGATAGAAGCGCAGGCGCCGGCTGCGTGAAAGATGGCGCCGGGCGAGCTTGTCGAGGCAGGCGAGGTCCTTGACGATGCGGTATTCGAGGAAGGGTGGCCACCAGAAGCCGCCGCTCGGGCAGTCGATCAGATGCAGGATGTCGGCCTGGTCCACCAGCAGGTTGCGCCACTTGAAGTCGCCATGCACGAAATGGCGGTCGTGCATGCGGCGGGCAATGTCGGCCAACTGGCGTGAAACGCCGTCCAGCCAGCGCCGACTTTTCAGGCGCGGGTCGCCGTGGCGGGCGAGCCAGCCCAGGTCGGTGGTGTCGGGTATCTCGGCGGTGATCAGGGCGCCGCGCTGGAAGCGGCCGCCCCGGCTTTGCAGGCCGTAGCCGACCAGGCGCGCGGTGGGGATGCCCCAGTCGGCAAAATGCCCGAGGTTCTGCCACTCCAGCTGCACGCGCGGCGTGGCGAACCAGCGGCGCAGGGGTTTCTTGCCAAGGCCGGCATAGCGTTTGACGTAGTAGCGGCGGCCGTTGATCTCGACGCGCAGCGTGCGCGTCATCGAGTCCGCCGCGACGATCTCGCCGTCGAGGGTGAACACGCTGTCGAGGTCGGCGAAGCGTTCCGCCGCCGCCGCGTCGACGTCGGGCATCAGCCGCCAGCCGGTAGTTTGGCTCATGCGCCGGCTCCCGGTGCGTACTTGCGCTGGTAGCGTGCCATGAGGCGGACGGATTCGTTTGCCAGATGCCGCAGCAGCGCGCTTTCGTCGCGCAGCACGTCGCGCAGCGGGGCGGCGAAATAGGCCTTGAGGAAGCGCAGGAAGTCGCGCCGCGTCAGCCCGATGTCAAGGGCGGAAAAGTACAGCGCCGCCAGATCCTTGTCGCGCCAGCGGCGCGGCGTCGCCTCACGCACCTGGGCGCGATGCAGGTCGATCAGCGACAGGCGCGGCGCGCCGGCATCGACCGGCAGGTGCAGCAGGAAGTGGCAGAGGTAGAAGTCGCGATGGTTGACGCCGCCGCCGTGCATGCGCCGCGCCATCTCGGCCACGCGCCGGATCAGCGCGCGCTTGAAAGTCGGCGCCGGCGGCACGGCGCGCCAGTCGCGGCAGTAATCCTCGAGGCTGATGGTGGGCGCGAGTTCCTCGGTAATGATGAAGGAATGCCGCCGTGCCGGGTTGCTGCCGCGCTCGCCGAAGGCGACGGCGCGCATCGTATCGACGCCGAGGGCCGCGAGCCGCTCCAGCGCTCGCCATTCATTTCCGGCGCCGAGCACCGGCAGGCGGCCGGACAGCAGGTTCTTGAGGATTTCGGCCCAGCCGATGCCGCGATGGATCTTGGCGTAATAGCCGCGACCGGCGATCTCGGTGCGCAGGGTGCGGCGTCCTTCGAGTGCGCGCAGCACCTCGCCTTGCAGGGCATCGGCGGCGGCGAAGGGATCCTGTCCGGCCCAGAGCGTGCGCAGGGGTTCTTCGAGGTGGATCATGGCGTGCGCTGCAGGATCACGTCGGCGGCCCGCTCCGGCATGCTGTAGAGGTCGGCGTGCGCGGCAAAGGCCAACCCGCCGGCGGCCCATTGCCGGCGCGCCGCGCCGTCGGCGAGCATGGCCGCCAGCGTGGCATCGAGCGTGGCCTGGGCGAAGGGCAGCGGAATGACGCGGCCGGCGCCGGCGTCCTCGATGTAGTGGGCATAGCCGCAGGCGGCCGTGGCCAGCACCGGCAAACCGGCGACCAGGGCTTCGAGCAGCACCGTGCCGGTGTTCTCGTTGTAGGCCGGATGGATCAGCAGGTCGGCGCCGAGCAGGAAGCGCGGGATGTCGTCGCGCCCCTTGAGGATTTCGACGCGGCCGGTGAGCCCGAGCTGGCGCATCTGGGCGAGGAAGGGGCGCGGCTCGTCCTGGCCGATGGCGATCAGCCGGGTGCGGGCCTTGAGTTGCGCCGGCAGGGCGGCCAGCGCCTTCAGACTGCGGTCCAGGCCCTTGGTCTTGAAGCCCGAGCCGATCTGCACCAGCAGCAAGTCATCGTCGCCCAGCGCGAATTCGCGGCGAAACTCGCGACGGATTTCGGCGGCATCCGGCGGCGCGCGGCGGTCGGCGGCGATGCCCGGCGGCAGCAGGTGGAAGCGCGCGGCCGGGGTGCCGTAGTGCGTTACGAACAGCGGCTGCTGCAGGGGCGAGATCATCAGGATCTCGGTTCGACTGCGCGGTTCGAACACCGCGCGCTCGAAGGCGGCGAAGTGGCGGTAGCGGCCGGAGAGGCGATAGATTTTCCCCCTCAGGGTCCGCGCCTTGTCTTCAAAGCAGGGATCGGCGCAGTAATACACATCCAGCCCCGGCATCTTGTTGAAGCCGATCGCGCGATCGGCGGGCCGCCGGGCGAGATCGGCCCGCACCCAGGCGGCGAATTTCTCGTAGCGGCGCGGGTTGGTCAGCGCCTTGACCGGCACCTGCACGACCTCGAATCCGGCAGGGATGTCGCCCTGCCAGGACAGCACATAGGCACGGACGGCATGGCCGCGCGCCTGGCAGGCCAGCGCGATGCGCAGGAAGTCGCGCTGCAGGCCGCCGTAGGGGAAGTACTTGAACAGTGTGAAGGCGAGCTGCATCCGGTGGATGCCCGCTTATTTGCCGCCGCCGGCAACGGCAACGAAATGCTGCACCTGCGCCGGCAGGCGGTTCTTCTGCAGCGAGCGCTTCTCGATGTCGCGCCATAGCCACTTGGCATATCGCGTAAGGCGCTCGATGCCGAGATAGGCCTTGAAGAACCACAGGCGGTCGGTGCGGCTCCAGTGCAGGGACTGGCGCAGCAGCGAATACAGGTCGCGCCGGGCGGCAAGCGTCCTGGCGGGGCGCCAGCGCGATTTTTCCAGATCGATGACACGGGCATCGACGCTGCCGTCGCCGTTCATGCGGACGAACACGTGCTTGGGGAAGAAACAGTTGTGCTGGATGCCATGCGCATGCATGGCGCGAAGCAGGCCGGCGACGGCCTGCAGGTAGCGCCGCCTGACGGCCTTGGGCGGAGCGCCCGCGGCCAGCCAGCGCCGGCCCAGGTCTTCCATGGAAACGAAGCCGCCCAGCTCCTCGGTCGCCAGGATGGCCCGGTGGCCCCTCGCCGCCTGGCGCATCGCGAAATAGACCGGTTCCAGCGTGGGAATGCCTTGCAGCCGGTAGTGCATGATCTTGCGGAATTCGCGCAGGAAGGTCGGCATGCCGCGCAGCGGGTGGCGCCAGGAAAAGGTGCCGTGGTTCTCCTGCCGTTTGAGGAAGACGGCGCACTTGCCGCCTGCCGGCAATTCCAGTTCGCAGCGGGCGACGCCGCTCCAGCCGCCGCGACGCTGGTTGGGCGCCTCGAACCAGTCGGCCTCGAGGTCCCAGAGCGCGTTGAAGTCGGTGAGGCCGTTGTGGGCGAGGATGGGGCGCCAGCGTTCGTTGACGAAATCCTTCATCGAGGATCAGGGCTTCTTTACGCGCAGCACATAGGTGCGCCACTTGTCCCAGTACTTCAGGAAATCGACATGGCCGACGATTTCAAGGCCGGCCGCGGCAAACTCGCTTTCTATCTCCGCCCTCTCCACCATGAAACGGTCACGTGGCGCGGCGGTGCCGCGTTCGCGCATCTTCCGTTCCTGGTTGACCCGGTAGCGCCAGGCGCGGAAGTTTCCATCCACCCAGAGCGAAACGATCACTGTGTCGGCGCTGATGCGGGCGAATTCCTTGAGCATCAGAATCCGGTCTTCGCGCTTCTGGATGTGGTGCAGCAGCCGGATGCAGAACACGCAGTCGGCGAAGTCGTCCGCAAGGCCGGTGGCGAAGGCCGAGCACTGGAAGGCTTTTTCGATTCGCGCGGTGACCGCCTTGGGGCGCAGCGCCATTCCGGTGTCGAGCATGTTCCGGCTGTTGTCGGCCGCGTAGATCCTGCGGCCCGGCTCCTCGGCCAGCATTTCCCAGAAGCGGCCGGTGCCGCAGGGCAGGTCGAGCACCGTCTGCGGGCGCCCGGCCATGACCAGCGCCTGGCGCGCCGTGTCGATCTCGCGCCAGGTCGACAGGCGCCGCCAGAAGCCGGTGTTGTGCTTTTCGAAATACTTTTTCGCGTGCGCGGGATCGTATTTTTCGGCGAACTCGTACTTCGGCGGCGGGGTGGTATCAGGGCTGGTCATGGGCGGCATCGCAGAATGTTGAAAAGTCGGCGCTGGCGGCACGGCGGGGCAAGGCGACATTATAGGGAACAGTCGCGCCTGCCGCCCCTTCCTTGCCCGCACGCCGGGAGTGATCAAGCCGGCATACGGTGGTCGACCGGCAGGCCGGCAAGGCGGGCGACCAGGCCGCCGCCCGGTGCATGCTCGACTTCGAAGCGCGCGCCATGGAGTTCGGCGACGCGGGCGACGATGGCCAGCCCGAGGCCGTTGCCTTCGGCGCTGCTTTCGCGGCCGCGATAAAAGCGCTCGCCCAGTCTGGACAATGTCGCCGGCGGCACCCCGGGGCCGTTGTCGCGCACCGTCAGGCGGTAACCGTCGGGCGCGACGCCGGCTTCGAGCCAGACCGTGTGCTCGGGCCCGGTGTAGCGCAGCGCGTTGTCGAGCAGGTTGCGCACGGCAATGCCGATCAGGTCGGCGTCACCGTGGCCCGTCAGGTCGCCCGCCGGATAGGTCTCGATGATCTCCTGCACCGGCGGCGGGTTGGCGTTGCGCGCGCTCGCGGCCGCCGCGGCGAGGATCGCCCGCAGGTCGATCGTGCCGGCGCCCTCGACGCTCTTCAGCGGGTCGAGGCGGGCCAGGCGCAGCAGCTGCTCGACCAGGTGGGTGGCGCGGTCGACGCCGCTCTCGATCTGGCCGAGGGCGTGGTTGCGCATTGCCACGTCGTGGCTGCGGCGCGCCACCTGGGTCTGCACCTTCAGTGCCGCCAGCGGCGTGCGCAGTTCATGGG
>CAZGQB010000167.1:0-5097 GCA_964527055.1 uncultured Sulfuritalea sp. | reverse complement strand
GTGGAAGCGGGCAGGCCGAGGAATTCGCGCGCCTTGCCGGTCAGGGCGCGGCCGATGATCAGGTTGATGCGGCCGCCGGCGCGCACTTCGTCGAGCAGCACCTCCGACTTGTAGTCGAAGGTGGAAATCGTGGCGCCGTTCTTCTCGACCTTCTTGTCATAGGGGTAGATGTCGATCACGTCGCCCATGGCCATCTGCGCGACGTCGCACTCGATGGGGAAGGCGCCGGCATCTTCCTGGGTATTGAAGAAGATCGGGGCGATCTTGCTGCCCAGGCAGAAGCCGCCGAAACGCTTGTTGGGGACGAAGGGAATGTCGTCGCCGGTCCACCACAGCACGGAGTTGGTGGCCGACTTGCGCGACGAACCGGTGCCGACCACGTCGCCGACGTAGGCGACCGGATGGCCCTTCTTCTTCAGGTCTTCGATCAGTTTCATCGGGCCGCGCTCGCCGGGCTTTTCGGGCGTGATGCCGTCGCGCGGATTCTTCAGCATGGCGAGGGCGTGCAGCGGGATGTCGGGGCGGCTCCAGGCGTCGGGCGCGGGCGAGAGGTCGTCGGTGTTGGTTTCGCCGGTGACCTTGAACACGGTGACCGAAATCTTCTTCGGCACTTCCGGGCGCTGCGTGAACCATTCGGCATCGGCCCAGGACTGCATTACGGCCCTGGCGTTGGCGCTGCCTGCCTTGGCCTTGTCGGCGACATCATGGAAGAAGTCGAACATCAGCAGGGTGGATTTGAGTGCCTTGGCGGCGACGGCGCCGACCACGGCGTCGTCGAGCACGTCGATCAGCGGCTTGACGTTGTAGCCGCCGACCATGGTGCCGAGCAGTTCAGTGGCCTTTTCGCGCGAGATCAGCGCGCAGGCTTCCTCGCCTTTCGCCACGCGGGCAAGAAATTCGGCCTTGACCTTGGCCGCGTCGTCCACCCCGGCGGGCACGCGCTGGGTGATCAGGTCGACGAGGGTCGCCTCTTCACCCTTGGGCGGGTTCCTCAGCAGTGCGACCAGGTCGCCGGCCTGCT
The DNA here is from genome assembly GCA_964527055.1 of uncultured Sulfuritalea sp. Lineage (GTDB taxonomy): Bacteria > Pseudomonadota > Gammaproteobacteria > Burkholderiales > Rhodocyclaceae > Sulfuritalea. The sequence goes on along the minus strand of CAZGQB010000167.1, from coordinate 4,076 downwards.
GTTTGCTCAGGGGCAGGGGCGGTATGCCGAGGGCGGCGCGTTCGGCGACGTGTTGGCGATAGGCTTCAAGCATGGTGACGTCCTCTCGTTGGAATCAGTGGGAATGTGGATCGTGTGCGGCGGGGTTGAAGAATCTGTGTCGGGCTTCGGCAGGCAAGGCGGCGCCGGTGGCATGTGCCCGCCGCAGCAGTTCCCAGAAGTAGCGGTAGGAAGCGCGGTCGTGCAGCTTGCCTTCCCAGGAAATCGGTCCCCAGTCGGCATTCTGCGCAGCGAGCAGGATGCCGGCGGCTTCCGTCACCTCGGCATAGTCCGGCCGCATTGCATCGACGATCGGCTGGATCTGGCGCGGATGGATGCTCCACATGCGCAGGAAGCCGAACTCGCTGCGCGCGCGGCGTGCATCGTCGCGCACGACATCCGGATCGTTGAGCTCGGTGGTCACGTTGTGCGCCGGGATCACGCCGTTGCCGAGCGCGGCGGCGGCAATTTCGCATTTGGCGCGCGCGATCAAAGCGTGGGAAAACTGGCCCGGCGAGCTCATTGCCGAGCCCGGGATGGCGCCGTGATGCGCGCTGACGAAATCCATCAGGCCGAAGTCGATCGATTCGACGTGGGGCAGAGCGGCGATCTGCCAGACTTCGTGCAGCGCGCCGGGTGTTTCGATCAGGACATGGACGGGTATTTCGCGCTCGATGCCATGTTCCTTGCGCGCATCGTCGAGGGCGGCGATCTGCTCCAGGGCGTCGTCGGCGCCGGAAACCTTCGGCAGGACCAGGTAAGCCAGCTTGTGCCCGGCCCGACCGACAATGGTTTGCAGGTCCTCGCGCCAGTGAGGGTGGGCCACGTCGTGGATGCGGGCGCCGAGCCTCGCGTGGCGATTTGCCGGGTCCAGCAGCAGGTCGGCAACCATCGCAGAATGCTGGGCCTCGCGTCCCGCGGGAGCGCCGTCCTCGCAATCTGCGGTGACATCGAATATCGGCCGGTCATCGACCAGCAACTCGGATTGCAGTTGCAGGGCCTTGAGGATGTTTTTTTCGGAGCCCGCGAAGTGTTCGCAGGCGGCAAGCGCCGGAAAGGGTCTGGCGCCCTGATACAAAACAGCGGCAGGATGCGGCGCGAAGGTCACCGGGGTGTGCTCCGCTTCATCCTGCCGCCAGCCATCAGCCGAGGAGGCCGGCGACGCCGGCTTGCTCTTCCTGCAGTTCGGCGAGCGTCTTGTCCATCATGGTGCGCGAGTAATCATCGATGGCCAGGCCCTCGATGCGCTTGTATTCCCCGTTCTCGCAGGTGACGGGCACACCGTAGATGATGTCCTTCGGGATGCCATAGCTGCCGTCGGACGGGATGCCCATGGTGACCCACTTGCCCCTGGTACCCAGCGCCCAATCGCGCATGTGGTCGATCGCGGCATTGGCGGCCGAGGCTGCCGACGATGCGCCGCGGGCGGCGATGATGGCGGCGCCGCGTTTGCCGACGGTCGGGATGTACTCGTTCTTGTACCAGGCATCGTCATTGACGGCGGCCGGAGCGGCCTGGCCGGCGACGGTGCAGAAGCGCAGGTCCGGATACATGGTGGGCGAATGGTTGCCCCAGACGATCATCTTCTCGATGTCGTTAACCGACTTGCCGGTACGGGTGGCGAGTTGCGACACGGCACGGTTGTGGTCAAGGCGCAGCATGGCGGTGAAGTTCCTGGCGGGCAGGCTCGGCGCGGATTTCATGGCGATGTACGCGTTGGTGTTGGCGGGATTGCCAACCACCAGCACTTTGACATTGCGCGAAGCGACATCGTTCAGGGCGCCGCCCTGTTCGATGAATATCTTGGCGTTGTCCATCAGCAGGTCCTTGCGCTCCATGCCGGGTCCGCGCGGCTTGGCGCCGATCAGCAGGGCATAGTCCGCGTCCTTGAAGGCCACCTTCGCGTCGCCGGTGCCGACGACGCCGGCCAGCAGGGGGAAGGCGCAGTCGTCGAGTTCCATCATCACGCCCTTGAGTGCGGCCTGGGGCTTTTCGGAGGGATGCTCGAGCAGCTGCAGGATCACGGGTTGATCCTTGCCCAGCATGTCGCCAGCGGCAATGCGGAAGATGGCGGCGTAACCGATTTGGCCGGCGGCGCCGGTCACTGCGACACGAACGGGGGTTTTTGCCATTTGTAGAACTCCTGTATCAGTTTGAATGGATTAATCAAGACATCGAAATATAGCGGCTGATCTGTCGGCGGTGCAGGCTGCGGCGAAGTTCGCGAATGATAAGGCACGAACGGTCGGGGCAAGTTTAGGAATAATGTTGCGTTGTGTCAATAGTTAACATATATCTTATATAAGATAACTGACAAGGTGTAGACCTTCCGCAAAAAATATGCTCAAATATGCCGCATGTGGAAATTCGCGCAACCGACAAGGCTTGTACCTAATCCATGAACCGTCAAATGGGCTCGAATATCACGACAGCCAAAGAGACTCCTGTCGGCGCAACGTCTTCTCCGACTTTCAGTCCCTTGTATCGCCAGATCAAGAGCTTGCTTATCCAGCGGCTGGAATCCGGCGAATGGCGGCCGGGGGAGGCCATTCCCAGCGAGACCGAACTCGCAATCCGCTTCAATGTCAGCCAGGGTACGGTGCGCAAGGCGATCGACGAATTGGCCGCGGAAAACCTGCTGTTGCGGCGCCAGGGCAAGGGCACTTTCGTCGCATCCCACGACGACCCGCGAGCCTTCTTCCGTTTCCTTCGGGTGGTTCCGCTTTCCGGTGGCATCGAGCCTACCGAAAGCGTGCCGCTCGAATGCTGGCGGGCAAAGGCCGGACCGGAGGTCGCGCGCATGCTGGAACTGAACATCGGTGATCCGATCACGATCGTACGCCGCCTGCTCAAGTTTTCGGCGAAACCGGTGGTGGTCGATGAAATCTACCTTCCTGGCAATATCTTTGGTGCCGTAACCCTGGAAATGCTTCGTGACTACAAGGGTTCGCTTTACAGTTTCTTCGAACACCATTTTGGCATCCGCATGATCCGTGCCGAGGAGCGTCTGCGGGCGGTGCCCGCAGACCGCGCCAGTGCTGAACTCCTTAACGTGGCCGAAGGCAGCCCGCTGCTGTCGGTCGAACGCGTCAGTTTTTCCTACGCCGACAAGCCTGTCGAATGGCGGCGCGGACTGTATGCGACAAAAGAGCATTGCTACTTCAACGTACTTGGCTAAGCTACCCGATAGATTTTGTTTTCAAGGTAAACGGTTTGTTTTATAGTGCAGCGCATCAAAGTGGAAGCAGGGTGCGATTTCAGTGAGGCTTGATACCGGCAACGACCGGCGTTACGGCGAAACTACAAACGGAGAAACCGATTTATGGCAGAGATGACCAAGCAGCGTCCAAAGCATTTGGCGCTAAACGAAATCCGGCTGCCTCTGGCAGGCTTCGCCTCGATCCTGCACCGCATCAGCGGCGCCGGCCTGTTCCTGATGCTGCCCCTGCTGATCTGGCTGTTGCAACTCTCGCTGGGATCGACCCAGGGCAACGCCGAAATGTTCGCCGCAGTTACCGGCAACTGGTTCGTCAAACTGATCCTGCTGGGTCTGGTGTGGGCCTTCCTGCATCACTTCTGCATGGGCATCCGCATCCTGCTGATCGACATCCACGTCGGCGTCGAAAAGCAGCAGTCCCACAACTCTGCGTTGACGGTGATGGTGGTCAGCCTGGCGCTGACCGCTATTTTTGGCCTGAAACTCCTCGGAGCCTACTGACATGAACCGACTCGTCGTCGGGGCCGGCTACGGCCTCAAAGACTGGCTGGCCCAGCGCGTTACCGCCGTCGTCATGGCCGCATTCACCGTGATCATCTTTGCCGCCGCGCTTGCCGGTGCGATGTCGTCGCGAGAGGCCTGGCAGACGTTCATGGCCAACGGCTTCATCCGCTTCCTCAGTTTCCTGTTCATCGTCAGCCTGTGCTGGCACGCCTGGGTTGGCATCCGGGACATCTGGATGGACTACCTCAATTCCGCGGCGCTGCGTCTGTTCCTGCACGTGATGACGCTGCTCGCCCTGGTCGGCTATGCCGGCTGGGCCATACAGATCATCTGGAGG
>CAZGQB010000166.1:0-5178 GCA_964527055.1 uncultured Sulfuritalea sp. | reverse complement strand
CGCGCCTGGGCCGCACCATGGAATGGGACATCGCCGCCGGCGACGCCGTGCTGCGTGCCGCCGGCGGCCGGGTGTGCACCCTCGACGACACACCGCTGGGCTACGGCAAGCCGGAGTTCGCCAACCCCCACTTCGCCGCCTGGGGCGCCGCCGCGCCGGGCTGAAGCAACGCGACCGGCGTTGCTGTCATCTGCGTGACATCCTCGCCGTCTAGCATGGCGGTGTTTCCACGCACCCGAGGGATGACCATGATCCGCCATTCGCCTGCCGCCATTGCCTTGTCCATCGCCGTCGCCCTGGCGCCGGCCGCCACGGCTGCCGCCCAGAACGCCAGGGCGGTAAAGGTCGAATTCAGCGCGACGCCCTCACCGACCGGCGACGACGCGATGCTGAAGACCCATTCGACGTCGGTCGCCAGGGTGAGCTTCGCCGACGGCACGACGCGCAACTATCCGCTCTCCTATGTGTCGCTGTTCAAGAACACGGATCGGATCGCCAGACACAAGGGCGCGTCCTACGCGGCGGCCCAGTTGTTCGACGTCGGCATGAAGCCGATCATGGAGCCGAAAGGCGACCCGGCGATCGCCGAGACGGCCGATGCCAACAGCCTGCTCCAGGTCGGCAGCAAGCTGTACCTGGTCAATCACTGGGAATACGACGACGTGCTCGCCGACGGCCAGTCCGCGAGCAAGGTCAAGGACTGGTACTCGCGCATGCCGATGGGCATGAGCCTGTCCGCAATCGCCCAGGGCAGGGACGGCAGGCTCAAGGTGAAAGCGCAGCAGCCGATCGATTTCTCCGCGGTGAACGGAGCCTGGATTCTGTGCTTCGGCTCGCAGACGCCGTGGAACACCCACCTCGGCGGCGAGGAGGATTACGACCTCTACTTCGTGCCCGGCGAAAAGGCGTTCAAGGCGACGGCAGCCGGCCTCAAGGCGATGAGCGAGGTTTACTTCCGCGGCAGGCAGCGGGCCAATCCCTACCACTACGGTTATCACATCGAAGTGGCGGTGAAGGAGGACGGCAACCGCGAGATCACCAAGCATTACCAGATGGGGCGCGGCACCTGGGAAATGACGATTTTCGCCAACGATGGCCGCACGGCCTTCTACGGCGACGACGGCGCCTATTCCGGCCTGTTCATGTTCGTCGCCCACTGGGCCGGCATGCCGAAAGCCGGCGGCACGCTGTACGCGGCCAAGTGGCATCAGACCTCGCCCGACGGCAGCGACGGCGGCACGGCGGACTTCCGCTGGATCAGACTGGGCAGTTCGCACTACAACGAGATCAAGGCGCTGATCGACAAGGGCACCCGGATCGACGACATCTTCGACTTCTCGATGCAGGAGACGCCCGGCTTCGTGCCCACCCGCGCCGGTTCGGCCGAGACGATCTGGCTCAGGCTCAAGCCCGGCATGGAGACCGCGGCGGCCTTCCTCGAAACGCGCCGCTATGCCGCCTATCTCGGCGCGACCACCGAATTCACCAAGGGCGAGGGCGTGGCGATCAACCATGCCGACAAGAAGCTCTACTACGCGATGAGCTACATCCAGGGTTCGATGAAGGCCAAGGACGGCGGCCCGGCCGACGACATCCGCCTCAGGGAGAACAACGCGGGCGCCACCTACACCTTCGACCTGGCCGGCGGGCAGAAGGACAGCGCCGGCCTGACTATCGAGTCCGGCCTCGTGCCGGTGCGCGCCTATGTCGAACCGGCGCTGCTCGGCCGCCCGATCAAGGCCGATGCCGTCGGCAACACCGCCGATCCGGACTATGTCGCCAACACCGACAACGTGTTCTTCTCGGAGAAGATGCGCACGCTGTTCATCGGCGAGGATTCGGGCACGCACCAGAACAACTACGTCTGGGCCTACAACGTCGATACGAAAAAGCTGACGCGCATCCTCAGCCTGGCCGCCGGCGCCGAAGCGACCGGCCTGCAGGTGGTCGAGAACCTCAACGGCCATGCCTACATCATGAGCAACAACCAGCACCAGGGCGACTGGATCAAGTCCACGCCGAAGGATCTGAAGGAGCGCCTGGAAAAGCGTGCCGGCGAGCTGTGGGGCAGGAACCGCCATGGCGTGAATAACTTCCGCCTGGAGGCGCATGTCGGGTACATCGGCGGCCTCCCCGCCTTTTAGGGCCGCCGCCGTCGCGCTCTGGATGCTGGCCCAGGGCGTGCAGGCCGGCGGCACCCCGGCGCCGCTGCGCGGCCAGACGCTCGATCGCGCCGGGTTTCCCAATCCGCATGCGCACATCCCAGCGCAGTGCTACATCGAAACCGGCAACGGCACGCAGAACGCCTGCCTGTTCTGCCACACCGACGGGGTGTGGCAAAAGCGCCTGGGCAACAACAACCCGCAGGCCGGCGCGAATCCCAACGTCGGCAACCTGCAGGCCGAATACGCCTTCGGTTCCTTCAACCTTCCCTTCACGCCGAACGCCAGCATCAATCCGTGGACCAACACGCTGCGTCCGGAGACCTTGCGCGGCGAGTTGGAGAAGCTCGGCATCGATCCGCGGCGCTGGGACATGGCGGCCTACATCCGCGGCGACAACTGGCGTGCCGCCTATGCGCGGCGGCCGAAGCAGGACCGCGAATGGGACAGCGGCGTCGATCATCCCTTCCGCCTGTTTCCCGCGCTCGATCCGGCCGACCTGCCGGCCGACGCCGACGGCTTCGTGCGCACGCGCGACGCGAAAAAGGGCTGGTGGCGTGACGGCGACCGGTGGAACACCGGCTGGCGCGCCATCAACTTCATGCCCTACGGCATCTTCACACCGCACGGCGGCAGCGTCTCGGGCATCTACCTGCGCCTGCCCGCCGCATTCATGCGCGACGCGCGCGGCCGCTTCGACCGCGCCATCTATCGGGCCAACCTCGATCTGCTGGCACGCAACATCCAGGACCGGCTGCACCCCGACGACCCGGCCCATTACCTGGGCGGGGCGCAGGGCGTCGAGCGCGTGCGCGGCCAGTACCCGCTCGGCACCGAGTTCGCCCATCCGCTGCACTACGTCGATGTCGGGCGGGACGGCACGCGCGCGCAGCGCGTCAGGGAAATCCGCTGGATGATCAAGCGCCAGCCGTGGCACGCCGAAGAATTCCACCTCGGCCTGAAGGAGGAATCCGCGCCGGTGGTCGCGCATCCCGCACAGGGCTGGATCGAGAACGGCACCGGCTGGCTGCTCGCCGCCTGGATCGAGGATGCCGCCGGGGCGCTGCGGCCGCAGACGCCGGCGGAGCTGACGCAATGCATCGGCTGCCATTCCGGCAACGTCCGCCAATCGGAGCAGGGGCGCTACCCCGTCTTCACCTCCGGCACCGGCAACACCATCGACAGCACCTGGAGCCTGCCGCGCCAGTTCGCCGGCGATCCGGGCTGGCGCGAAATGGACTACCTCGGCTATCGGGCGGCGACGAAATCCCTGTCCACCCCGGAACCGAAGAATCGCGGCCATGGCAGGGGCGAATTCGCCTTCTTCCTCGACCATGTGGTCGGCGCCTCGCTCTACGGCGACATGCCGCGGTCGATGGATGCCGCGTTCGAGCGCGACATTCCCGGCTGGCCGGCGCTGGAGGCCCATCTCGCGCGCGGCGATGTCGAGGGGCTGGCGGCCGCGCTGCAAAAGCGCCGGCAACTGATGGGCGCCTTCACCGCGCGCGGCGGCCACCTGGATCGCCAGGGCCGCATCCTGCCCGACCTGTTCATCCCGCCCGCGTCCGATGCGCTGGAAGTCGCGCGGCGCTACCGCATGGTGGTGGCGACGCAGCGCTACGACTTCGGCAAGGACGTCTTTGCCGCGACGCCCATCACCCTGCGCTATTTCCGTCGCGCCGCGGATGGCTATCCGCACCAGGACGGCCGCCCCTACCGCATCGGCGAGCTCGTCAGCGACCGGCCGGTGAACCCCAACCCGGGCGATTTCACCTACGGTATCGGCATCGTGCCGACGCTGATCGAGGAAAATGGTGTCACCGATTACGTCCCGCTCCTCGAATGATGGCCGCCGTACCGCCAGCGCCGACTTTCCTCCTGCTGCTGTTCTGTGCCCTGCCGTTGCAGGCGCAGACCCTGCACTATCTCGGCCAGCAGATCCTGCCGCACGACTTCGCCCATGCCGGCACCACCGTCGGCGGCCTGTCGGGGCTGGACTACGATGCCGGCAGCGGGCGCTTCGTGGCGATTTCCGACGACCGATCGGAGCGGCAGGCGGCGCGCTACTACACGCTGGAGCTTGATCCCGCCGCCTTCAACACCCGCGCCGATCCCGGCCATGAAGGCGTGCGCCTGGTCGGCGTGACCACGCTCACCACCCCTGCCGGCGAGGTCCATGGCGCAGGCGAGGTCGATCCGGAAGCGATCCGCCATGGCGGCGACGGCGAGCTGTGGTTGGCCGGCGAAGGCAACGTCAGGCGCGGCATCGCACCCACCATCGAAAAAGTCGGCGCCGGCGGCACGGCGCTGCGCCGGCTGGAACTGCCCGCCCATGTGTTGCCGTCCGCCGCAGCGGGCGTGCGCCACAACCTGGCCTTCGAAAGCCTGGCGATTGCCGAGGGGAAGCTTTACGTCGGCACGGAAAACGCGCTGGTCCAGGACGGCCCGGAGGCCGACCTCGACCAGCCGAGCCCGGCGCGCATCCTGGTGTTCGACGCGGCGAGCGGGCGCCGCCTCGCGGAACATGCCTATGTCGTCGATGCCGTGGCGGTACCGCCGCCGCTGCCGGGACTGTTCCGTACCAACGGCCTGGTCGAGCTGCTGGACGGGGCGGGCATGCTGCTGGCGCTCGAACGCGCCTACACGATGGGCGTCGGCAACAGCGTGAAGATCTACCGGCTCGACCTGGCCGGAGCCAGCGACGTGGGCGACCGGCCGGCGCTGGCCGGCACCCGCTTCACGCCGGTCGCCAAGACGCTGCTGCTCGACCTGGGCCGGCTCGGCGTGCCGCTCGACAACCTCGAAGGCATGAGCTGGGGGCCGCGCCTGCCGAACGGCCGGCGCAGCCTGGTGCTGGTCGCGGACAATAATTTCAGCGCGAGCCAGGCCATGCAATTCCTGCTGTTCGAGTGGCGCGACTGATCGACCCGGATCACGGCCGACGCCGGCGATACGGCAATCACTTCAACTGCAGCCACACCTCCCCGGCGTCCAGCTTGACGGCAAACGTTTTGGC
>CAZGQB010000165.1:0-5202 GCA_964527055.1 uncultured Sulfuritalea sp. | reverse complement strand
GCGTCGAGCGCCGACGCCATCGAAGCCGGCAAGCGCGCCCGGCCGCTGGCCGAGGAAGCCTGGCGCCAAGTCGAGCGTTTGCTCGCCGAGCATTGAACATCACTACCCGAGGACACACCATGGATTTCGACTACTCCCCCAAGGTCCGCGACCTGCAAAAGCGCCTCGTCGCCTTCATGGACGAGCACATCTATCCGAACGAGGCCGTGTTCGACGAGGAAGTCGCCGCCAACCGCGCCGCCGGCAATCCCTGGGTGCCGACCGCGATCATCGAGCAGCTGAAGGACAAGGCGCGCGCCGCCGGCCTGTGGAACCTCTTCCTACCGCAGTCCGAGCGTGGCGCCGGCCTGACCAACCTCGAATACGCGCCCTTGTGCGAAATCATGGGCCGCTCGCACATCGCGCCGGAAGCCTTCAACTGCAACGCGCCCGATACCGGCAACATGGAAACCATCGAGCGCTACGGCAACGACGCGCAGCGCAAGGAGTGGCTGCTGCCGCTGCTCGACGGAAAGATCCGCTCGGCCTTCGCCATGACCGAGCCGGGCGTGGCCTCCAGCGACGCCACCAACATCGCGTCGCGCATAGTGCGTGACGGCGACGATTACGTGATCAACGGCCGCAAGTGGTGGATCTCCGGCGCGCCCGACCCGCGCTGCAGGATCCTCATCTTCATGGGCAAGACCGATCCCGACAACCCCGACCGCCACCGGCAGCAGTCGATGATCCTGGTGCCGATGGAGACGCCGGGCGTCACCCGCATGCGTGCGCTGAGCGTATTCGGCTACGACCACGCGCCGCACGGCCATGGCGAGCTCGACTTCAAGGACGTGCGGGTACCCGTTTCCAACATCCTGCTCGGCGAAGGACGCGGCTTCGAGATCGCCCAGGGGCGGCTGGGGCCGGGCCGCATCCACCACTGCATGCGCCTGATCGGCCTGGCCGAGCGCGCGCTGGAACTGATGTGCCGCCGGGCGCTTGCGCGCGTGGCCTTCCACAAGCCGGTGGCGGAGCAGGGCGTGACGCGTGAGCGCATCGCCGAGGCGCGCATCCTGATCGACCAGGCGCGCCTGCTGACGCTGAACGCGGCGTGGAAGATGGACACCGCCGGCAACAAGGTGGCGAAGCAGGAAATCGCCATGATCAAGGTCGCCGCGCCCAACATGGCGCTGCAGGTGATCGACTGGGCGATGCAGGTGCATGGTGGCGGCGGCGTATCGGACGACTTTCCGCTGGCGGCGGCCTATGCCCATGCGCGCACCCTGCGCTTCGCCGACGGCCCCGACGAGGTGCATCGCAACGCCATCGCCAAACAGGAACTGGGCCGCTATCTTTGATTGATCCAAAACGCAAGAGGAACCACAAATGATCATCGTCCACCACCTGGAAACCTCCCGCTCGCAACGCGTGCTCTGGCTGCTGGAGGAACTCGGCCTGCCCTACGAGATCAGGCTCTACAAGCGCGATCCACGTACCCGCCTGGCGCCGCAGGAACTGAAGCAGGTGCATCCGCTGGGCAAGTCGCCGGTGATCACCGACGGTGATCTGGTGCTGGCCGAATCCGGCGCCATCCTTGAATACCTGGCCGAAACCTACAGCGCGCAGGCCACGGGCGAAGCTGCCAAACTGCTGGCCGCGCCAGGCAGCGCCGAGCACCGCCAGTTGCGCTTCTGGATGCATTACGCCGAGGGCTCGCTGATGAACTGGCTGGTGATGAAGCTGGCCTTCATGAAAATCCCGCAACAGCCGATGCCTTTCTTTGCGCGGCCGATCGCGCGCAAGCTCTGCGCCGCGGTGATTGCCAAACTGATCGACCCCAACCTGAACTCCGCCATGGAGTACATCGAAGGCCACCTCGCCAGGCACAAGTGGTTCGCCGGCGAACACCTGACGCTGGCCGATTTCCAGATGAGCTTCGCCATCGCCGCCCTGCTCAAGCTCGCCGGCGCCGGGAGCCAATGCCCGCACATTGTGGGCTGGCTTGCACACGTCGAAACTCGCCCCGCGTACCAGCGCGGCATCGCCAGGGGCGGCCCGGTGTTCATGCCGGCCTGAGGCTGCCACCTTCCGGCGCAGCATCTGCGCCTGCGCACTACCGACGGCCCCGACGAGGTACATCGCAACGCCATCGCCAGGCAGGAACTGGCGCGCTACTCAGCCAACTGAACACCGGTCGCACCGAAAATGCCTGGTCACGCAGCCTTCCACCACCGGATGTAGAATCCCGCGGGGCAGCGGGGCGCTGCGCCGGTGTGGCCATCGATTTAAGCGCTGGACTTCCATTCTGCACGCATGGACGGGACCAAGACGAATGAAAGTTAAATCCCTCGACTTCTGGCTTGACTCTCTGCGCATTCGCTGGGATGGTTATCTGGTTCGCGGAACCCATGAAGATTTTTCGGACTTTGCAATCGCGCTCAATGGCCTGACGGAATACATCACCCGCCTGAGATTGCCGGGTCTTGCCCGGGAATGCGAGGGAGTTGAGGCAAGCGTTCTCGAGCACCTGACGCCGCAAGCGGAGAATCATCCGCTCGCCCTGGAGACCTCCAGGGCGCTCAACCGCCGCGTGGAAAGCTTGCTCAACGCCATCGAGCTGGCGAGAACGCAGGATTCGGCGTCAAAGCCGATGGAGTTCAATCCGACGCGCACGGTCGAATGGGTCAAGCCGCGCTCGATCTGGATGGTGGCCCCCAAGAACAGCAAGTGGGCCGCAGGCCTTGCCGAGCAGTTGGCTTTCTATGGCTTCCGCGTGAACAAGTATCGGTGGGGCATGATCCTGCCGCAAGGAGAGACCCCGTTCGCCGTGATTTTCCTTCCTTCCAGCGACAGCGGCACCGCGGATAACGTCGGTCGCGTCTGCCTTGAGCAGGTGGCGCGGGTCAGGGAGCGCTGCCCGGTCAGTCAGTTGTTCTATGTCGGCGTCACCCGGTCCCTGGATTCGATGGTTGCCCTGATGCGCGCGGGAATCGACTTCACGGTGCAAAGCGACGAGAAAATGGCGGCGCTGCTTTCGCGAATCCTGGACATGGTGCAAATCCGCGAACAGGAGCGCTATCGCGTACTGATAGTCGAGGACTCCAAGGTGGCGGTGACACAGATCAGGAAGGCGCTGACCAACCACGGCATCGATACGCACTCGATATCCGCGCCGACGAAAATTCTCGATGCCATGGACCAGTACCAGCCCGACCTGGTGCTGATGGACATGCACATGCCGACGTGCAACGGAGTGGAAGCCACGCGCGTACTGCGCCAGTTGCCGAACTATCAGGCGGTGCCGATAGTTTATTTGTCGGGGGAGACCAGCGTGGGTTTGCAGGTCGAAGCCTTGCGCCTGGGGGGCGATCAACTCGTCACCAAGCCTTTCAATCCCGTATTGCTGGCGGCAATCCTCAAGACGACCATCGAGCGGCATCATGAAATGCGCCGCGCCAGCCGGCACGACGGTCTGACCGGGTTGCTGAACCACACGGCGGCAAAAACCGAACTTGACGCCTGGATTTCTTCCGGAGCAACCGGTGTCTGCGTCGCCATGATCGACATCGACCGGTTCAAGGCGATCAACGACACCTATGGACATCCAGTCGGCGATCAGGTGATTCGCAGCCTCGGGTGGTTGTTGAAAGGCCGTTTGCGTGTCACGGATATTGTCGGACGTTATGGCGGGGAGGAGTTCATCGTCGCGGCACGAGACACCAGAGTCGAGGAAATGCGCACCGTTCTAGACAGGATACGCATCGCCTTTGCCACCCTGCCGCATGCGCATCCGGGTGGCGTGCTGCGCGGAACCTTCAGTGCCGGACTCGCGGCTCAAGCCGACTTTGCCAATACGACAGCTCTGATCGGAGCGGCGGATGATGCCTTGCTGCGGGCCAAACGGGAAGGACGAAACAAGCTGTTGCTGGCGGACGCAGTCTGAAGTCGGCTCTGGCGGCACGGCAGCGCAGGCGGTCGTAATCCCGCCGGGAGATACCGTCCGCGACAGGATGCTGCGGACATAAAGCAGAAAGCCCGGCAGTGCCGGGCTTTCTTTCCTGCCAGATCAGGCTCGATACGCTTTAGATCATTTCCCAGATCGTGGTGATGCCCTGGCCGCCGCCGATGCACATGGTGGCGAGGCAGTACTTGCTGCCGATGCGACGCGCCTCGTAGAGCGCCTTGGTGATGATCACCGTGCCGGATGCGCCGATCGGGTGGCCGATGGCGATCGCGCCGCCGTTGGGGTTGGTCTTCTTCGGGTCGAGGCCGAGCACCTTGGCCACGGACAGCGACTGCGCGGCGAAGGCTTCGTTGGATTCGATGACGCCGATGTCGTCGAGCTTGAGGCCGGCCCTGGCCAGCGCGATGCGCGTCGAGGGGATCGGGCCTTCGCCCATGACGTCGTTGGGCACGCCGCCGATGCCGTAGGCGACCAGGCGCGCCATCGCCTTGTGGCCGCCGGCCGCCGCCTTGGCGGCATCGGCCAGGACCATGAATCCGGCGCCATCGTTGATGCCGGAAGCATTGCCGGCGGTGACGGTGCCGTTCTTGTCGAAGGCCGGCTTCATCTTGGCCAGGGCTTCCATTGTGGTGCCGGCCTTGATGTGCTCGTCGGTGTCGAACACGACATCGCCCTTGCGCGTCTTGATCGTGATCGGCACGATCTGTTCCTTGAAGTAGCCGGCGGCGACGGCGGCGGCGGCGCGGCGCTGCGATTCGCAGGCGAATTCGTCCTGCTGCTCGCGCGTAAAGCCGTGCTTCTTGGCCAGGTTCTCGGCGGTGATGCCCATGTGGCCTGCGCCGAACGGGTCGGTCAGGGCGCAGACCATGGCGTCGAGCATCTTGGTGTCGCCCATGCGCGCGCCGGTGCGCATCGCCGTCGACAGGTAGGCGCCGCGCGACATGACTTCGACGCCGCCGCCGATGGCGAAATCGGCATCGCCCAACATGATGGCCTGGGCCGAGTTGACGACGGCCTGCTGTGCCGAACCGCACAGGCGGTTGACCTGGAAGGCCACCGATTCCATGCTCATGCCGCCCTGGATCGTCGCATTGCGATGGACGTAGGCGTAGCGGGATTCGGTGGGAACCACGTTGCCGACGGTGGCGAAGGTGATGGCCTTGGGATCGACGCCGGAACGCGCGATGGCCTCCTTGATGACCAGGCCGCCCAGGTCGGCCGGTTCCATGCCGGCCAGCGAACCATTGAACGTGCCCACG
>CAZGQB010000164.1:0-5204 GCA_964527055.1 uncultured Sulfuritalea sp. | reverse complement strand
CGCGACGACATCCTGCAGACGCTGTTCCTCAACATGTTCTTCGGCGGCAAGCTGAAATCCATGCCGCCCAAGCTGGTCTCCGACGACGGCCGCCACATCGTGATCCGGCCGCTGGCCTACTGCCGCGAAAGCGACCTGGAAAAGTGGGCAGCGCTGCGCGAATTCCCGATCATCCCCTGCAACCTCTGCGGTTCGCAGCCCAACCTGCAGCGGCAACAGGTGAAGCAGATGCTGAATGACTGGGAGAAGCGCTTTCCCGGACGCATCGAAACCATGTTCAGGAGCCTCGCCAACGTCGTGCCCTCGCACCTGCTCGACGCCCGCCTGTTCGACTTCGCCGGGCTGCGGGCGACCGGCACGCCGGACCCGGAAGGCGACATCGCCTTCGATGCGCAGACCCTGCCGCCGCTGGCGCCGCAGGCCATTGACTTCATGGCGCAGGACGACTGATGGACGCGCGCCGCCTTTCCGCCCGCCACGGCTTCCTCTGGCTGTTGGCCGGCTTCGCCCTGTTCCGCCGCAACCCGCCGCTGACCACGGTGCTGACCTTCGGCTACCTGCTGACGGTGATCGTGGTCAACCTGATCCCGACCATCGGCCCCATCGTGCTGCCGCTGTTGCTGCCGGCGCTGACGGTGATGCTGGGTAACGGCTGCCGCGCCATCGAACGCGGCAAGCCGGTGGATGGCGACACCCTGATGGCCGGCCTCGGCCCGCAGCGCACCGGAATGATCCGCCTCGGCGGCCTGCACCTGGTCGGCTCCACCCTGCTGGTGCTGGTCGCCTCGCTGTTCGCCGCGCCGCTCGACCTCAAGGACGGCATGAGCCCGCAGGAAGCCGAGGCGCTGCTGGTCGATCTCGGTATCGTCATGCTGCTGGCCTCGCCGCTGCTGATGGCCTTCTGGTTCGCGCCGCTGCTGACCGCATGGAATGGCGTCGGCGCCGGCAAATCGCTGTTCTTCAGTTTCGTCGCCAGCTGGCGCAACTGGCGCGCTTTCGCCGTGTACGGCCTGACGCTGGCGGTGGTCGGCGCGGTGCTGCCGGGCCTGATCCTGATCATCGCCGGCCTGATCTCGCAGGGACTGCTCGACATCCTTTCGATCGCGCTGCGCATGGTGCTGATCTTCGTCCTGGCGCCGGTCCTGATGGCCAGCGTGTACCTGTCCTATCGCGACGTGTTCGCTACGCCGGATCCGGTCACGCCGGGCGAACCGGTCGAGCCGCCGCCGGCCCTGACCGATGAGTGAGGCCGGGGCGGGCGTGCTCGGGCTGCTCGGCGGCACTTTCGATCCGCTGCATGTCGGTCACCTGCGCCTCGCCCTCGAGGCGCGCGAAGCCCTCGGCCTGTCCGCGTTGTGCCTGATCCCGGCCGGGTCCCCGCCATTGCGCGCCCTGCCGCACTGCGCCGCTACGCAGCGCCTGGCCATGGTCGAGTGCGCGCTCGCCGGCCTGCCGGGATTCAGCGTCGATCCGGGCGAGGTGCTGGCCGCGGCACAGAGCACGGCCCCCAGCTACACCGTGGCGACACTGGAGCGCCAGCGCCGGCAGCACGGCGCCCGGCGCCCGCTGGTGCTGCTGCTTGGCGCCGATGCCTTCGCCCGGCTCGAATCCTGGCAGCGCTGGCGCGAGCTGTTCGGCCTGGCGCACATCGCCGTGGCGACGCGGCCGGGGCACGACATAAAAGTTATGCGAAGCGGTATCCCTTGGGACGGCGCCGGCGACACGGCGCTCGCCGGCGAATTCGCGGCGCGGCGCGGTATCGCCGCCGACCTTGCCGCGGCCCCGGCCGGCCGCATCGTCCCCTTTGCCATCACCGCGCTGGAGATTTCCGCCACGGCGATCCGCGAGCGCCTGGCGCGCGGCCTTTCGGTGCGCTATCTGGTCCCCGATCCCGTTCTCGACTATATTGAATCCCGTCAGCTCTACCGGACCCCGCATGGACATTAGAAAACTGCAGAAAATCGCCGTCGCTGCGCTCGAAGACATCAAGGCCAAGGACATCGAGGTGATCAACACCGCTCGGATCTCGGCAATGTTCGACCGCGTCATCATCGCCACCGGCGACTCCAACCGCCATGTCAAGTCGCTGGCGAAGAACGTGCACGACAAGGTCCGGGAAGCCGGCGGCCAGGTGATAGGCATCGAGGGCGAGGACGCCGGCGAATGGGTCCTGGTCGATCTCGGCGACATCGTGGTGCATGTGATGCAGCCCGCCGTGCGCAGCTACTACAACCTCGAAGAGCTGTGGAAGGTGGTGCCGAGGCGTCCGCGCAAGAAGGCTGCCGCCGACGCCGGGGACGAATGAAATTGATCGTCGCGGCGGTGTCGGCGCGGCCGCCCGAATGGGTGCTGGCGGGCTGGAGCGAATACGCGAAGCGGATGCCGCGCGAACTGCCGCTGGAACTGCTGGAGATCCGGCCCGAGCCCCGCACCACGGGCAAGACGGCGCAGGCCATGCTGGCGCTGGAGGCGGCGCGGATCGACGCGCAACTGCCCGCCGCCTGTCGCCGCGTCGCGCTCGACGAGCGCGGCGACGCGCCGACCACGCGGCAGCTGGCCGGGCGTCTGGAAAAATGGATGGCGGGCGGCGACGATGTCGCCTTCATCATCGGCGGCCCCGACGGGCTCGCCCCCCGGATCAAGGAGTCCGCCCAGGAAACCCTGCGCCTTTCCAGCCTGACCCTGCCCCACGCCCTGGTCCGCGTGATCCTCGCCGAGGCCCTGTACCGCGCCGCGAGCGTGATAAAGGGCCACCCTTATCACCGTGCCTGACGTTATGCTCACGGACACCGTAACCAAAGCTGCCCGACCATGATCGATTCACGCATCTACCTGGCCTCCAGGAGTCCGCGCCGCCGCGAACTGCTGACGCAGATCGGCGTCCGTTTCGACCTGCTGCTGTTCCGCACGTCGCCGCGCGAGGATGCTGAAGTCAGCGAAGCCTGGCTGCCGGGCGAGACGCCGGAGGCCTACGTGGTTCGCGTGGCGCGCATCAAGGCGGCGTTCGGCGCCGATCTGCTGGCGTCGCGGCGGGTTGTGCTGCGCCCGGTGCTGGCCGCCGACACGACGCTCGACCTCGATGGCGAGATCATCGGCAAACCGCGCGACGAGGCCGACGCCGCGGCCATCCTGGCACGGCTGTCGGGCCGCAGCCACCGCGTGCTGACGGCCATCGCCATCGCCCGCGACGAGCGTCTGGAACACCGCCTGTCGATCAGCGAGGTGCGCTTCCGCCACTTGGGTGCGGAAGAAATCCGCCGCTACGTGCAAAGCGGCGAGCCGATGGACAAGGCCGGCGCCTACGGCATCCAGGGCCGCGCCGCGATGTTCGTCGAGGAAGTCCGCGGTTCCCATTCCGGCATCGTCGGCCTGCCGCTGTGCGAAACGGCGCTGCTGCTGCGCGACTTCGGTTATCCGTTGTGAGTCTGAAAATCATGAATCAAGCCACAGAGGACACAGAGGGCACAGAGAAGTGCAAACCCGGGACTGTTTCCCCCAATGTTTCCGAGTGGCTTTTCTCCGAGATCTCTGTGTCCTCTGTGGCTAACAGGTTTTGTCATCATGACTGAACAGTTCCTGATCAATTTCACGCCGCAGGAAACCCGCGTTGCGCTGCTGCAGCAGGGCGCGGTGCAGGAACTGCACATCGAGCGCACCAACGGCCGCGGCATCGTCGGCAACGTCTATCTCGGGCGCGTGGTGCGGGTGCTGCCCGGCATGCAATCGGCCTTCGTCGAGATCGGCCTGGAACGTACCGCCTTCCTCCATGTCGCCGACATCTGGAGCGAACGCATCAACGGCAACGGCTATGCCAGCCACGAAACGCGCCCGATCGAGCGCATCCTGAGCGAGGGGCAGTCGATCATGGTGCAGGTGCAGAAGGATCCGATCGGCACCAAGGGCGCGCGCCTGACGACCCAGGTTTCGATCGCCGGGCGCCTGCTGGTGCACCTGCCGCAGGACACCCACATCGGCATCTCGCAGCGCATCGACGACGAGGCCGAGCGCGAAAGGCTGCGCGACCGCATCATGGCGCTCCTGCCCGCCGACCAGCCCGGCGGCTACATCCTGCGCACCGTCGGGGCCGCGGCCGGCGACGAGGAACTGGCGGCCGACGTCGCCTATCTGCGCCGCATCTGGAGCGAGATCAAGAGCCGCAGCGTCGGCGCCCTGCCGCCCGTGCTGTTGCACCATGACCTGACGCTGGCGCAGCGCGTGCTGCGCGACCTGGTGAGCAGCGAAACCACCGGCGTCATCATCGACTCGCGCGAGAACTTCCAGAAGCTGCAGCACTTCGCCCGCGAGTATGTGCCGCAGGTCGCCGACCGCCTGATGCACTACACCGGCGAGCGGCCCTTGTTCGACCTGCACGGCGTCGAGGAGGAAATCCAGAAGGCGCTGGCGCGCCGGGTCGACCTCAAGTCGGGCGGCTACCTGATCTTCGACCAGACCGAGGCGATGACCACCATCGACGTCAACACCGGCGGCTATGTCGGCTCGCGCAATTTCGACGACACGATTTTCAAGACCAACCTCGAAGCGGCGCAGGCCATCGCGCGCCAGCTGCGCCTGCGCAACCTGGGCGGCATCATCATCGCCGACTTCATCGACATGGAAGACCCGCAGCACAAGGAAGCGGTGCTGGCGGAATTCAACAAGGCGCTGGTGAAGGACCACACGCGGATCACCGTGTCCGGCTTCACCCAGCTCGGCCTGATCGAGCTGACCAGGAAGCGCACCCGCGAAAGCCTCGCCCACGTGCTGTGCGAGCCCTGCCCCACCTGCGGCGGGCGCGGCGAGGTGAAGACGGCGCAGACCGTCTGCTACGAGGTGCTGCGCGAACTGCTGCGCGAGGCGCGCCAGTTCACCGCGCGTGAAATGCGCGTGCTGGCCTCGCCGGCGGTGATCGACCTGTTCCTCGACGAGGAATCGCAGGCGCTGGCCATGCTCTCCGAGTTCATCGGCATGCCGATCTCGCTGCACGCCGAAAGCGGCTACACACAGGAGCAGTTCGACATCGTTCTGATGTAATTCGGCCTCGCATTGGAACCGATACTTTGTCGACTGCGCCTTGCCGTGCTATAGCACTGTCTGCGGCTTGTCTTCGCGTCTCGCTTCCAATGCGAGGCCGAATAACGCTAGAATTTGTGCCCGACGCGGGTGTCGTATAACGGCATTACCTCAGCTTCCCAAGCTGATGAAGA
>CAZGQB010000163.1:0-5229 GCA_964527055.1 uncultured Sulfuritalea sp. | reverse complement strand
CGACGATTTCCTTCGGCATGCAGACGCGCATGCAGTCGACGGACAAGTCGATCATTGGCCTCGACAATGGCGGCACTGTGGCGACCGTGTCCGAACTCGGTGTCAAGTCCAACGGTCCTGGTGCAGGCGGCTCGGCCAACCCGGACTTCAACTATCTGCAAACCGACGACGGCAACCTGAACTACAAAAAGCACGACATCGTTTCCGCCGTCATCAAGGGTACCCATGAGTTGTTCCTGACGCAGAAGGGCAACTGGTCGGCACTCGGCCGCTTCACCTGGTCGACCGACTTGCGCGCCGACAACACCCGTCGCACGTCGCTCCATGACGATGCCGAAGACGCGATGGAGAAGAACGTCAGCCTGCTGGATTTCTGGGTGGCCAAGGAGTTCACGCTCGGCGACCAGTCTGCCAAGGTAAAGATCGGCAACCAGGTCATCAACTGGGGCGAGGACATTTTCATCATCGGCGGCGTCAATGCGGTCAATGCCCTGGATCTGCGCAAGATTCACATCCCCGGCGTCCAGGTCAAGGAAGTCTTCATCCCGGCGCCGATGATTTCATTCACCACAGGTCTCGGCAACGGCTTTTCGACCGAGGCCTATTACCAGTTCCGCTGGAACAGTTTCAAGTTTGATCCTGCAGGTACCTACTGGTCTTCTGCGGACTTTATCGGCAAGGGTGGCAAGCGCGGCGCGTTCATCCCATCTTCGCTTCTTGGGGCTCCTCCGGGTACTTTTGGTGACGTAAATCCAAGGCTCCCAGGCCGAGACCTTGCCACCATCAGCGCATTCCCGGGATACGTCGCAGTTGAACGCGACGAGCCAGATGATCTTCATAGTGGTCAGTACGGCGTCAACCTACGCTTCAAACCCGCGGAAGGCGATACCGAGTTTGCTGCCTACTACATTCGCTATCACGACAAGATTCCCTTCGTTGGCTTCCGCCAAGACTTCACGCAAGGGTGTGCGGCAGCTCCCGTTGCCTGTGCCCCTGGCCAGAACATCGCCGGCTACACGGCGGTCGAGCAGTATGGCGAAGACAAGGAACTGTTCGGCATATCCATGAATACCAAGCTTGGCGACTGGGCCGTCGGTGCTGAACTCTCGTATCGACCACGCGACAGCGTAGCAATTGATCCCACAGTCCCTTCCGACCCCAGAATTCCCGGAGGCACAACTTCGTTTGTTAAGCCGAAGTACAACTTGCTGCAACAAGCACTAGACAATGGAGTGGCGACGGTCAACGGCTATGTCGAAGAGAAAAAGTACCAGGCGCACCTGACCGGTTTCTACTTGTTGCCGCAATCGATCACGGCCCCGCTAGGTGCCGCCGAAGGCGCATTCCTCGGCGAAGTAGCCGTAACGCGCTATCCGGACCTCGACCGTTCGGGTGCGATCCCCTATCTGCTCAACAATTACCAGCTGCCGGACAAGACGTCTTGGGGCTATGTCGCCGAGGTTTCTCTGACCTATGCAAACATCTTCCAGTCGGGCTGGACGCTAACGCCGGTGCTCGACTTCTACCACGACGTGAAGGGCACCAGTCCCACGGCCTTGCCCTTTGTCGAAGGCCGGAAAGCCGTGGCCCTCAACTTCAACTTCGACTATCACAACGAATGGAAGGCGGGCATCGGCTACACGACATTCTGGGGCGGCGGCAACATGAACATGCTGCGCGACCGCGATGTGGTGACCATGTCGGTTTCCAAGGCTTTCTGACCTTCCTTCGGCAGGCGGGGAGGCCGGCAAGACTGCCGGCTTGCCCGCCAGTTCACCTGCCGATTTCCCGCGTCAAATTACCCCCCGCCTGAACCCGAGGATTTCGCTCGATGCCCAGCATTGTCAGTTTCGTCAAGACGCTCGAAAACTTCTTCTTCCGCTTTCGCGTGGCGACGCTTGCCGTGCTGCTGGTGTTCACCCTGGTCATGGGCTGGCTGGCAACACAACTGCACATGACGGCCGGATTCGACAAGCAGTTGCCGATCGGCCACGAGTACATCGATACCTTCTTCAAGTATCGCACCCAGTTGTTCGGCTCCAATCGCATAATGGTGGTGGTGCGCGCCAAAAAGGGCGACATCTGGACCAAGGATTCCCTGAAGAAACTGCACGAAGTAACCGAGGCGGTGCTGTTCCTGCCGGGCGTCGACCGTCGCTCGGTGCAGTCGCTATGGACCCCGAATACCCGCGTCTATGAACTGACCGAGGAGGGCTTCAACGCAGAAGACGTGATCGGCGGCAACATCACGCCGAACGCGCTCGATGCCGAAAAAATTTCGGGTATCCGCGATCGCGTGGTCCGCGGCGGCTATACCGGCAGCCTGGTGGCAAACGACGGTACCGCGGCCATGGTGGTGGCCGATCTGCTGGAAGAGGATAGCAAGACCCACGAGAAACTCGATTACCTTGCCCTGGCAGGGAGGCTCGAATCCGAAGTCCGCGGCAAGATGGAAACCCCCGACCACGCCATCGAAATAATCGGGTTCGCCAAGCAGATCGGCGATATCGCCGAGGGCGCCACGGGCGTGGCGGAATTCTTTTTGCTGGCGACATTGCTGACCGCGGCGTCGGTGTATTGGTATTGCCGTTCCGTGCTGCTGACCATGTTGTCCATCCTGTGTTCCATGACCTCCGTGGTCTGGCAATTCGGCGCGCTGAGGCTACTGGGCTATGGCCTCGACCCGCTGGCAATCCTGGTGCCTTTCCTGGTCTTTGCGATTGGCGTTTCGCATGGCGTGCAGCAGATCAACGCCATCATCAAGTCGGTTGCCGAAGGGCAGGATTCGATGGGAGCGGCGCGCGAGAGTTTTTCCGGCCTGTTCATTCCCGGCAGCCTGGCTCTCGTCACGGCTTTCGTCGGTTTCATCACGCTGGTGATTATCCCGATTCCGATGATTCGGGAACTGGGGATCACGGCTTCGATCGGTGTCGGCTTCAAGATCGTCACCAACCTGATCATGCTGCCTGTCGTTGCGTCCTTCTTCCGCTTCTCCCGCAGTTATGCCCTGCAGCAGGAAAAGCTGCAGGAAAAGCGCGGACTGATCATCCAGAAACTGGGCTTCATTGCCGACATCAACCATGCCCGCCTGGTGCTGGCCATTGCCACGGTGCTGCTCGGCATCGCCGTGTGGCAAAGCCACGGCCGACATATCGGCGCCCTGCAGCCCGGAGCGCCGGAGTTGCGCGCCGATTCACGCTACAACCAGGATGTGCAGAACATCGTCAAGCGCTTCGATCTGGGCATGGATGTGCTCACCGTGGTGTTCGAGACGCCAAACGATTCCTGCAACAGTTTCCCGGTGGTGAATTACATCGATCAATTCACGCTGCACATGGCCCAGGTGCCGGGCGTGCTGTCGGTGGCCTCGCTTTCGGCGCTGGCCAAATTCGCCAATGCCGGCTTGAACGAGGGCAATCCGAAGCTGGCCGCGCTGCCGCGCGACAGCAAGGCCCTGCAGGTCGCCGTCGGCTACCTGCCGGAAGCCGGCGGCCTGTTCAACCGCGCCTGCACCATGATGGCGGCCAACGTCTACCTGGCCGACCACAAGGCCACCACCATCAAGGTGGCCGTCGATGCCGTGAAGGAATTTCGCAAGTCCCATCCGGCCGACCCGCTGGGGGTGAAAGTCCTTCTGGCATCCGGCAACGCGGGGGTTCTGGCGGCAACCAACGAAGAGATCGAGGCGCGCGAGTTGCCGATGATGCTGTATGTCTACGCGGCGATCATGATCCTGGTACTGCTGGCCTACCGCGACTGGCGCGCCATGCTGGCCTGCTGCCTGCCGCTGACCGTGGCGACCTTCCTTGGCTACTGGTTCATGAAGACGCTCGATATCGGCCTGACGGTGGCAACACTGCCGGTGATGGTGCTGGCCACGGGTATCGGCGTCGACTACGCGTTCTACATTTACAACCGGCTGCTGATCCATCTCTCGCGCAACGAATCCATGAAAGTCGCGCTGGAAGGGGCTTTGCGTGAAGTCGGGATTGCCACCATCTTCACCGCCATCACGCTGTCGGTCGGTGTCGCCACCTGGGCGTTTTCCGATCTCAAGTTCCAGGCCGACATGGGCATCCTGCTGACCTTCATGTTCATGATCAACATGGTGATGGCAATTACGGTGCTGCCTGCGTTCGCCGTCAAGCTCGATTCCCTGTTTCCGCGCAAGGGGCCGGTCAAGGCGCCGGCCATCGGCCATTGAGATGGGGACGATCATGACGACACGACATATTCGCAGTATTGCCGGCCTCCTGCTGGGCCTGGCACTGTTCGGCAGCGCAAAAGTCGGCGCCGGCGAGACGGCGAAACCGGGCGGCACTCCGAGCAATGCGCCCGTCATCGCGCACATCGAAAAGGCCGCCATCATCGCCGCGACGCTGGCCGGCAAACGCATTGTCGCCGTGGGGGACTATGGCGTTGTGGCGCTTTCCGACGACGGCAAGAAATTCCGCCAGGCCAAAAGCGTGCCGACGCGCACCGTGCTGACCAGCGTGTTTTTCCTCAACGACAAGCAGGGCTG
Source organism: uncultured Sulfuritalea sp. (assembly GCA_964527055.1). GTDB lineage: Bacteria > Pseudomonadota > Gammaproteobacteria > Burkholderiales > Rhodocyclaceae > Sulfuritalea. The sequence goes on along the minus strand of CAZGQB010000163.1, from coordinate 707 downwards.
GGCCGCCGGACACGACGGCACGATATTGACCACATCCGACGGCGGCGAAAACTGGCAGGTACAGCGTGCCGAACCGGGCAAGGATCGCGTACTGATGTCGATCTGGTTCGAGAATGCACAACATGGTTTGGCAGTGGGCCAGTTCGGACTGGCACTGGAAACCGACGATGGCGGCAAGAACTGGCAGGAACGCAAGCTGGTCGAGGGTGAGGCAGGCGATAGCCACATGTTCCAGATATTCGCCGGGCCCGACGGACTGGCATTTGTCGCCGCCGAGGCCGGTAAATTATTGCGCTCGACCGATGGCGGTCGCAGCTGGACGGCGATCCAGACCGACAACAAGGGATCGTTCTGGACAGGCCTGGTGCAAAAGGACGGCAGCGTGATTGCCGCCGGCATGCGTGGACATGTGTATCGCAGCGGCGACAAGGGACTCACCTGGACCGCGGTTCCCAGCGGAACCCAGCAGTCGATTACCGGCATCCTGAGCCACGAGGATGGCAGCATCCATTTGTTCGGCAATTCGGGCGTGTTGCTGTTGAGTAGCCAGGACCATGTCATGAGTTTCAAGCTCATGTCGCGTGTCGATCGCAGCAATATCACGGCGGCAGTGAGTTTGGGACAGAGGGATTATCTGTTTTCGCTGAACGGCCTGCTGTCGGAGAAATGAATCCGCAATCTTGACGGAGTCGATAGGCAAATGACTG
>CAZGQB010000162.1:0-5248 GCA_964527055.1 uncultured Sulfuritalea sp. | reverse complement strand
CGTGCCGCACCTCGCCTTCCAGCCCGACGCGGTGGTGGACACGCCGATCCTGCCGCTGGCCGATGTCGAGTCCGGCTATTACCTGCGCCTGCGCGTGGAGGACAAGCCCGGTGTGCTGGCCGACATCACCCGGATACTTGCCGACCAGCAGATTTCGATCGACGCCATGATCCAGCGCGAGCCGGCTGAAGGCGAGTCGCAGACCGACATCATCATGCTGACCCACGTCACGCGCGAGAAGAACGTCGATGCCGCGATCGCGCGCATCGAGGCGCTGCCGGTGGTGAAGAAGAAGGTGATCCGCCTGCGCATGGAAGAACTGGGCTAGACAAACGGGCCTTGATTGGCTAAGCTTGGCCAATCAAAAGCCGGTGTCGGAGTCGATCATGCAAGTCAACATGCTGGAAGCCAAGAATGCCTTGTCGCGCCTGGTCGCGGCGGCTGAGCGTGGCGAGGACGTGATCCTCGCCCGCGATGGCAAGCCGGTGGCGAAAATTGTCCGCTACCAGGCGCCGAAAGTGAAGCCACCGGGATCATGGAAAGGCAAGGCCAAAGTCTCGCCCGACTGGGATAGCCCCGAGACAAACGCCGAGATTGCCAAATTGTTTGAAGAATCGGCAATGCGAGGTATTTAAGGGTGCTGCTGCTGGATACCAACATCGTCTACCGGTGGTTGATGGCGATGCCTATCCCAGGATCTATGGCGAAGCGTATCCGCAGTGAGGGTGCGATGGTCAGCATTCTTTCGCCATGGGAAATGCTGATCAAGCATCAAGTCGGCAAGCTCCACCTGCCGACGCTTGATGTAGCAGGTGACGTGGCAGCTCAGGGCTTCGATTTGCTGGCAATCAAGCCTAAACACTTTCAGGCATTGACCGAACTGCCCGTACTGCACCGCGATCCATTCGACCGTTTGCTGCTCGCGCAGGCCAAAGCCGAGGGATTGACGGTAGTGACCACGGATCGAATTTTCGGTGACTATTTGCCGAATGCCATCATCGTTTGACGACGATTCCAGGATGGCTTGTGAAATGGCTTGGGTGCCGGCTGCCTGCGATCCGATCAAAATAATCGAGGCTGGAACCTTTAATCCGGAACCTTTAATCCGGATGCCCGACGAGAGCGAACCCGTGCTTGACCGCGTATGGACATTGCGAGCCGTCAGTTGGACGATAAGCTGGGCTGCTGAGTTGGTGCAATGAGCGCGGAAATTTTTGGTCGGCCCCGAATTCATTGGCCGAATGATTCGAGCCTGACCCATGTTGCCGTTTTGTGTGACCCTGACCCCTTTAACTTAGCATTAACCAGACAATCAGGCGCAGCCCAACCCATTATTCCACCGGACGCTGCGCGTAAAGCCGCGCAGCGCCGATCACCTCTACGTTCCCGCCGTCCCGCCAGCGCCGACTTTCCGCGATTTCGTTTTCCCATCGCAGATTCGAACCTTTCACTTTCTCCCCGTTTCCCCGACCTGACATGAAATACATCTCCACCCGCGGCGAGGCGCCGGCACAAAGCTTCTGCGACATCCTGCTGGGCGGGCTGGCGCCGGACGGGGGGCTCTACCTGCCCGGCATCTATCCGCAGGTCGGCGCGGCCGAACTCGCCGAGTGGCGCCGCTTGCCCTACCATGCGCTGGCCCTGAAGATCCTGCAGAAGTTCGTCGACGACATCCCGGCCGGCGACCTCAAGATGCTCGCCGATCGCACCTATTCGGCCAGTGTCTACCGCCACTGCCGGCCGGGGCGCGACGCCGGCGACATCACCCCGCTGACCACGCTGGAACCCGGCTTCCACCTGCTCGAACTGTCCAACGGGCCGACGCTCGCCTTCAAGGACATGGCCATGCAGCTGCTCGGCCACCTCTTCGAGTACGTCCTGGAAAAGCGCGGCGAGACCATCAACATCCTCGGCGCCACCTCGGGCGACACCGGCTCGGCCGCCGAGTACGCGATGCGCGGCAAGCATCGCGTCAAGGTCTTCATGCTGTCGCCCGAGGGCAGGATGAGCGCCTTCCAGCGCGCGCAGATGTTCTCGTTGCAGGATCCGAACATTTTCAACATCGCCGTGCGCGGCATGTTCGACGACGCCCAGGACATCGTCAAGGCCGTCTCCAACGATGCCGAATTCAAGGCGCGTTACCGCATCGGCGCGGTGAACTCGATCAACTGGGCGCGCGTGATGGCCCAGGTGGTGTATTACTTCAAGGGTTATTTTGCCGCCACCGCCTCGAACGCCGAGCAAGTGGCGTTTTGCGTGCCTTCCGGCAATTTCGGCAACATCTGCGCCGGTCACATCGCACGCATGATGGGCCTGCCGATCGCCCGCCTGGTGCTGGCGACCAACGAAAACGACGTGCTCGACGAGTTTTTCCGCACGGGGGTCTATCGGCCGCGCGTGACGGCGGAAACGCATGTCACCTCGAGCCCGTCGATGGACATTTCGAAGGCTTCCAATTTCGAACGCTTCATTTTCGACCTGGTCGGCCGCGATGCCGGCAAGGTGCGCGACCTGTGGCGCGCAGTGGATGCCGGCGGGTCCTTCGACCTCCGCGGCACACCGTATTTTTCCGCGCTGCCGGATTACGCCTTTGCTTCCGGGCGCAGCTTGCATGCGGACCGGATCGCGACCATCCGCGACGTCTGGAACCGGCATCAGGTCATGATCGACACGCACACTGCCGACGGCGTCAAGGTGGCGCGCGAGCATCGCGAACCCGGTCTGCCGATGATCGTGCTGGAGACCGCGCAGCCGGTAAAGTTCTCCGAAACGATACGTGAGGCGCTGGGCCGCGAACCCGTGCGGCCGAAGGAGCTGGAGGGAATCGAGGGATTGCCGCAACGCGTCGAGGTGGTCGACGCCGGGGTGGATCAGGTCAAGGCGATTATTGCCCGCCATTGCTGAAGCGGGCGGCGCCGTCGAAAGTCGGCGCCCGTGGTACGGCGATCCTGCGTGGGAATTAGAGGTAGATGACCGCCGGGAAAACCGTCACGGCAAGTACCAGAACCAGCCACTCGATGTTGTAGCGGGCCAAGGTCCCGGTGAAGTGCATGACCAGTATGACGATGGCGACTATGTAGTACAGGATGAAAAGCATTTTTATTCTCCGTGGGCGGCGGTCCCGGAAAAGCGCAGATGGATGCGGATGCGTACTGGCCGGATTTTTCGGGATTCTAGCATCATTGCTTGCCGGTCAAGCCGAGGCTTGTCGGTTTTAGTTTGAAGGGGATTTCCTGCCCGCGCCTGGCCCGGACGCCGCGGAAAGGCGCCTGGGCGCGAACGTCCAGGATCTGTTGGGCAGGCTTGCCGCCGCGACCGCTGCCGACGATTATCAGGGGTTCCTTGCTGCATACTGCGACCCCGACTGTTTCGTCGTTTTTTGTCAGGTCGATCAGCATCAGTCCCTTGCCCTTGGCCATTTCCTTGAGTTCCGCCAGCGGGAACAGCAGCAGTTTGCCGGACTGGGTCAGCACCGCTACCGTGTCACCGGTGACCGGCGCCGGAGGCAGCGGCATTTCGCCTTTGTCCAGGGTCAGGAAAGCCTTGCCGGCCTTGTTGCGCGCGATCATGTCGGCCACGCTGGCGACAAAGCCGTAGCCGCAAGAGCCGGCCACCAGGTATTTGCGCTCCGGTGCGGCAGTCAACGCCTGCGCCAGCTTGCCGCCTTCCTGGAAGTCGATCATGGTGTTCAGCGGTGCGCCGTCGCCGCGGCCGCCCGGCAGGTCCGAGACTTTCACGCTGTAGCTGCGGCCGTTGCCGTCGATCACGATCAGCGGCCAGACCGTGCGCGTCTCCGCCACCAGCCAGGGAAAGTCGCCAGTCTTGTAGGTGATGCTCGCGGGGTCGATACCGTGGCCCTGGCGCGAACGTACCCAGCCGTTTTTCGAAATGATCACCGTCACGGGTTCGTCGGGAACGGCGATCTCGCCCTGCGAGATCGGGGTCACGGCTTCCATCAGGGTGCGCCGCTCGTCGCCGAAGCGCTTGGCATCCTCGCTGATTTCCTTCTGGATCAGCCTGGTCATCTCGCTCTTCGAGTCGAGCAGCTTGTTGAGCTGGCCGTGCTCGGTGCGCAGGTCGCCGAGTTCCTTTTCGATGCGGATGCCTTCGAGCCGCGCCAGTTGCCGCAGGCGGATTTCGAGGATGTCCTCGGCCTGGATTTCGGTCAGGCCGAAGCGCGCCATCAGGTCCGGCCTGGGTTCGTCCGATTCGCGGATGCAGCGGATTACTTCCTCGATGCGCAGGAACACCGTCATGCGCCCTTCGAGGATATGCACGCGGCGCAGCACTTCGGCCAGCCGGTGCCGCGTGCGGCGCTCGACCGTGGCGAAACGGAAGGCGATCCATTCGTGGAGGATGGTCAGCAGGTGCTTCTGCTGCGGCCGACCGTCGCGGCCGACCATGGTCAGGTTCACCGAGATGCTGGATTCGAGGCTGGTGTGCGCCAGCAGCACGGCCATGAACTCGTCCTGCGGGATGCGCGAGTTCTTGGGTTCGAGCATGATGCGCACGGCCTGCTGGTCGCTGGATTCGTCGCGCACGCTGTCGAGCACGCCGAGCACCAGAGCCTTGAGGTTCTTCTGCTCCTGGCTGACATCCTTTTTGCCGGCACGCGGCTGCGGGTTGGTCAGGCCTTCGATCTCCGACAGCACCTGTGAAACCGAGACGCCGTGCGGCAGTTCGTCCACGATCACGCGCCACTGGCCGCGCGCCAGCTCCTCGATGCGCCAGCGCGCGCGCATGCGCAGGCTGCCGCGCCCGGTGGCATAGGCATCGCGGATGTCGGCCGGGGTCGAGATGAGCTGGCCGCCGCCGGGGAAATCCGGGCCCGGCATGACCGCCAGAACTTCTTCCAGCACGGCTTCCGGTTTCTTGATCAAGAGGCGCGCTGCTTCCGCGACTTCGCGCAGGTTATGCGGCGGAATCTCTGTGGCCATGCCCACCGCGATGCCCGAGGCGCCGTTGAGCAGCACCACCGGCAGGCGGGCCGGCAGCAGTTGCGGTTCGGTCATCGAGCCGTCGTAGTTGGCGGTGAAGTCCACCGTGCCGCGATCGATTTCACCCAGCAGAAGATCGGCGAAGGGCGTCAGCCGGCATTCGGTGTAGCGCATCGCGGCGGCGCCGTCGCCGTCGCGCGAGCCGAAGTTGCCCTGGCCGTCGACCAGCGGATAGCGCAGCGTGAAGTCCTGCGCTACGCGCACCATGGCGTCATAGACGCTGGTGTCGCCGTGCGGATGGTATTTGCCGA
>CAZGQB010000161.1:0-5251 GCA_964527055.1 uncultured Sulfuritalea sp. | reverse complement strand
AGGTCCTGGCCGCCGTTTCGAAGTTCAGGTAGGTGAAGGCATGCGCCTCGATGCCGCCCGGCTTGATGCCGAAGGCTTTCAGCAGGTGCTCGCCGACCAGGTGTGGCGCCTTCCCGGCGGCCCCGCCGATGCCAAGATTGACACTCGGTTCGCGGAAATGCACGGGCAGCAATTGGGCGTGGCAATCGGTGAAATGCAGCAGATGCACGTTGCCGAATTTCTTCAGGTCGTAAAGGCGGTCAGCCTTGCCGCCGGCCCAGACCGAACGGGCATCGAGGGCGAATCCGGCGGCCGAGGCGGCGGCCAGGATTTGCAGGAACTCGCGACGGTTCATCGAGGACATTGCCGACTCCTTGGGATGGAAAAAGCCTGGCTGCGGCCAGGCTTTTCGGGCTGGGGCGACTTATTTGTTGACCGGAGACTCGGGATCGAGCAGCAGGGCCACCAGGTCCTTGACCTGTTTTTCGTTAAGTGCGCCGGCATGGCCGAAGCGCGGCATTTCCGAGCACAAGTTGTAGGCCTTGGCATTCCAGATCTTGCTGTAGGCGTACTTCTGGGTCTCTGCGGTGTTGCCGCGGAGTCTGCCGAATTGATAAAGACTCGGTCCGATGGTACCGAACGAGGTTTCCTTGGGTGCGATCTTGTGGCAGTTGTAGCAGTTGCCGCCGACCGGCAGTCCCGGATTGTCGGTCCAGGTAAAGCCACGTCCGCTCTGGGCGATTTTTTCGCCTTCCTTCCAGTCGCCCAGCAGCTTGCCATCAGCGGGATATTTTACGGCGGCCAACTGGTCCGCCTCCAGTCGTTTGGCGATGTATTCGGGCGGCTTGTTGCCGGTGCGATTGCAGATCGCCTGCACGCCGTCTTCCGCCAACCGGTCGAGGCCGGCCTGGCCGCGCGGCTGGAAATCCTTCTTGATCACGGCGATGGCTTTGGCACGATGATCGCCATCGGCGGCGGCGGGCAGGGCAATCATCAGAGGGGCGGTCATGGCGATGGCCAGAATCATTTTCTTGGTCATGTCGGACTCCTGAAGGGCCGTCCCGAAGGAGGCCACGCCCCTCGTGGGGGCAGCGAATGGAATGAGCGTGGGGGCCATGTCGGTCCCTGTCAGCGCTTGATGCCCGGGCCTTTGTAGACCTGGCCGTTGGCGTTGCCGGTCATGTAGGTCAGCAAATAGGCGACCGCATCGGAGGCGTACTTGGGTTGGGGGAAGCGCTGCTGGCGGAAGCAGTCGCCCATGCGCCACTGATGGGTCAGCATCACGCCGCCGGTCATGCGATAGCCGGGCCAGCCCTGGACGCCCTTGATTGCTCCCTGCGGCGTACTCAGGTTGGGCAGGTTCTGCATGCGGATACGCTTGCCGTCCACCCCGTGGCAGGTGTTGCAGGAGAAATCATAGGGGCCGGCACGGTAGGCGGCGATTTCCTTGCCGACTTCATAGGCATCGCGCACCTTGGGATCGTCGAGCGGCACGGCGATCTTCATGTTGCGGGAATGGGTGGCGACATAGGTGACCAGATTGGTGATGTCCGGGGCGCTGTTGTCGTTGCCGCCCTGGAATGGCTTCTTGGCGATGTCGTCGAACTTGAAGCCCTGCTTTTCGACCATGCACCAGACGATGCGCCGTTCGGCATCCATCACCGCATCCGCATCGGCGAAGTAGCGCGGCATCTTCACGTAGGCGCCATCGACCTTGCCGATGCCCTGGCCCAGGTCGCAGGTCTCGGCGAGCGAGACATTCTTCGGGCCGCGTTTGGTCTTCCACTGTTCCTGACCCTTCATTTCGAAGAGTTCGGCCGGATTGCTTTCCTCCATCTCGGCGCGGAACTTTTCGAACTCCAGGGTTGCGGCATCTTTTTCTTCAACCGCCGGCGCTGCAGTGGCCTTGGTTGACGGCTTCTTCGGCGTCTGGGCGAATGCGCCAGCCATCACCGTCAAGGCGCAAAGCGCGCTGATGATGTTCCGATTCATGGACTCCTCCTGTCAGGGAATGGGGCAGGTGCAGCCCGCCCGGATTGTTATTCGCCGATCATGTGCTCAAGCCACGGCGGCTTCATCGGTCCTCTTGTCGCCCTTGTTGTCTACCCAGTTCACGACGACCTTGTCGCCGGCCCTGGCACCCTTCATCTTGAAGCCGAATACCGGATTGCGCGACACCGAGGTGCCGATCTGCCCGTCGATCACCCGCTTGCCGCCGACATCGACGGTCATCGACTGGATGAAATGGGCCGCCACGGTGGCCCCGGCCGCATCCTTGCGCTGGCCGGTCTCCATCGGGTGGCTCATCAGGATGCGGATTTCCGCCACGTCACCCTTCAACTGGGCGCGGATTTTCATCGGATCTGCCATGGTGTGTTCCTCTATGTTCGTTGTGTTCGTTCAGCCGCCGCAGCCGCCGACGGTAACCTTGACTTCCTTTTGCGCCGTGTAGAACTTGCCGTCGGCCTTGGCGACGGCCTTGACCATTGAGGTCTGGCCCATCTTCAGGCGCGCCGAAGCCTCCGGCAGGGCTCCGTTGGCGAATTCAAAGTTTGCGCTGAGCGGCTGCGGGTTTTTTTCGACCATGATGGCGATCGACGTGGTATTCGGAATGTTGCTGATCACATCCACCGGCACGACCGCGCCGTTTTCGGCGATGTCAGGAACCTTCAGGATCAGGTCCTTGCTGTCGGCCGGCGTCGCGGCGCCGATGCCTTTCAGGGCGGCCGCCATATCCTTGGCTTCGAACGCTGCCTTGTTCCAGTCGGCGGCCAGCACCTGGGTCGGGCGCAAGGCGCCGGCAGCGATCAGGCCGGCGAGCAAACCGCTGGCGGTGGCACTTTTGAGAACCGTTCTGCGGGTGGTATTCATGAATTCCTTCTCTCCTGTGTGGCGTGTTTGATTTAAGTATATATATATCCCTGACGCAAGGTGTTGCATTGTTCCGCCCTTCGTGCTGCTTGGCAAATCACCTGTGGTGATGGAGAAATCAAGTGGCCTGATTTGCTGCGGCGCAGAATGGTCGCCGGAAGGTGGCCCGCCAGCTGGGCGAGTCAAAGCTCCACCTGGGTACCGAGTTCCACGACGCGATTGGTCGGCAGTTTGAAGAAGTCGGTCGCCGTACCGGCATTGCGGAACAGCCACATGAACAGGATTTGCCGCCACAGCGGCAGGGAGGGTATGCGCTTGGGAACGATGGTTTCGCGACCGAGGAAGAAGGAGGTTTCCATCATTTCCACCGGAGCCATGCCGTGGTCGCCGGCCAGCTCGAGCGCGAGCGGGATATTCGGGTCGTCCTTGAAGCCGTAGTTCAGTATCACACGGTAGAAGCCGTTGCTGAGCTGCTCGACCTGGAGCCGTTCGTCTTCGAAGACGTGAGGAATATCCCGCAGGTTGACATTGAGCAGGATCACCCGCTCGTGCAGCACCTTGTTGTGCAGCAGGTTGTGCAGCATCGCCCGCGGCACGCCGTCGGGGCGCGTGGTCATGAATATGCCGGTGCCGGCCACGCGATGCGGGCCGCCGAATTGCAGGCTGGCGAGGAAGGCGTCGAGCGGCATGGAGTCCTGCTGCAGCTTTTCGTAAAGCAGGGTACGGCCGCGCTTCCAGGTGGCGAACAGGATGAATATGCCCAGACCGAGCGCCAGCGGGAACCAGCCGCCATCGAATACCTTGACCAGATTGGCGGAGAAGAACGCGAAGTCGACAACGAGGAACAGCGCCAGGAACAGGCCGGCCTGCAGCCAGTTCCAGTTCCACAGCGCGCGCACCACCACGAAAGCCAGCAGCGTATCGATCATCATGGTCAGCGTGACGGCGATGCCGTAGGCGGAGGCCAGGTTCGACGAGGACTTGAAGCCAAGCACCAGAATGATCACCACCAGCAACAGCAGCCAGTTGATGTTGGGAATGTAGATCTGGCCTTTTTCCCGCTCCGAGGTGAAGCGGACATGGATGCGCGGACAGTAGCCAAGCTGCATGGCCTGGCTGGTGAGTGAAAATGCACCAGAGATCACCGCCTGCGAGGCGATTACCGCGGCAGCCGTGGCCAGCGCGACCATGGGATACAGCAGTTCGTTGGGCACCAGCATGAAGAAGGGGTTCCTGACGGCTGCCGGGTTGTCGAGGATCAGCGCGCCCTGGCCGAGATAGTTCAGGTACAGGCAGGGAAACACGTAGCCCAACCATGCCCATTTGATCGAGCGCCGGCCGAAGTGTCCCATGTCTGCATAAAGCGCCTCGCCGCCGGTGATCGCGAGTACCACCGCACCCAAAGCGAGCCAGGCGTGGCCGCGGTTTTCCAGGAAGAAATGCATCGCGTACCACGGGTTGATCGCGGCGACGACGCCGGGATGTTTGAGTATGTTCCAGATGCCCAGCACGCCCAGCGTGCCGAACCAGAACAGCATGATCGGTCCGAACAGTGCCGCGACGCCGGACGTGCCGCGCGGCTGGAAGAGGAACAGGCCGCAGAGCACGCCGATGGAGATGGGCACGATGTAGGGCTTGAACATCGGTGTCGCGACCTCGAGCCCTTCGATGGCCGAAAGCACCGACATGGCCGGGGTGATCACGGCATCTCCATAGAACAGTCCGGCGCCGAAAATGCCCAGCACGGACATCAGCCAAAAACTGCCCGGTCCGGCCCCCGGCGAACGCAACGCGAGCGACGTCAATGCCATGATGCCGCCTTCGCCGCGATTGTCGGCACGGGTGATGAACATCACGTATTTGAGAGATACCGTGATGGTCAGCGCCCAGAAGATCAGCGAGAGGATGCCGAGCAGGTTGTCAGCGGTGACGGCCACCGCGTGCGGGCCGTTGAAGACTTCCTTCATGGTGTAGAGCGGGCTGGTGCCGATATCGCCATAGACCACGCCCATGGCAGCCACCGAAACAGCCGCGAGGCGGGGCGCTGGAGTGTTGCCGCCAGAATTGTTGCTCTGCACCATCGGGCGATTATAGGCTGCATTGCGAACGATGCCAGCCTCCCGTTGTTTGTTCATTGGCACTGACTGTGATGCGCCGGGGAGGGCTTGCCGTGCTTTCCTGCGGAGCCGTCGCTGCTGTCGCGGCGCACGTCGTCGGCAGGCAGGCCATCGATGCCACGGTGATTGTGGGACGGCCGAGTTTGTCGGATAATTCGCGCCTCGCGTAGCCGGGGTCGTCCCGGCGTCGGCATCCCGGGCCGGGGTGACGGAATCGGTAGACGTAGCGGTCTCAAACACCGCCGCCGCAAGGCATGGGGATTCGACTTCCCCCCCCGGCACCA
>CAZGQB010000160.1:0-5254 GCA_964527055.1 uncultured Sulfuritalea sp. | reverse complement strand
TCTGAAGACTAAAGGTGAGTGGTGTTGAGCTTTCATTAATGAGGGGAACTTTTCCAGAGGACGCTTGTCCTGGTTTCATCTTTAATTCAATTGAGGGAGTTATGGTAATTTTTTGAAGACCTTCAATCGCTGCGTGCACTTGGTTAACAAGAGTGGTGATAAGAAAGGCTAGAACAAAAAGAGGTACCAAAAAATACTTTAGATTTGACTTACATAGCGGTATTCGGGCAAGATGCATATAAATAGAATACCACGAAATAATTATCAATTACGAATTTGAGGCAAATGAACTAAAAAGTAGGAAGTGATGTATAGGTGACGGTCGTTGTATATTCACCTGCGGCAATAGTTCCATCAATTCCCGCTGCATATACAACTGATGTGAGTCCATTCCCTGCAGCTTGTCCTGATCCTATTGGTCCCTGATAATCTGCTGCAAGAATGATGTCATCCCCAATCTTTGGCCATGCATATTTACATTCATTTGCAGTCGATCCAGTTATAACGGTTGAACAATTCTGGTTTCCAGCCTCTGTCCAGGTAACACTTGGTGTGTCAACTCCACAGGCATGCATACCAAAGTAGTTGGCAGCAGACGGGAATGATTCGGGAACATCAGCAAGGGCACTTGTTTTGAATATACTAATTCCCCGATCATGGGTAAGGGGGGCATTCGATGAAGCAAGGAGAACATAACCATTAAGAGAATTTGTACTGACGCCTAAGAGCTGGGCTGTTATATTTGATATTTTTTTATCCTTCTGAGATGGAGTGTATTGGAGTTGTCCAAGAGTGAGTGAAGTCGCTCGGGCATTAACGCCTGCATTTGTTGTTTCTACTAGGGAACATCCCGGATTAGTATCGTTTGCGGCAGTACTATCTGACACTCCACCAAGCGTAAAGGTAAATCTTGATTCTACTGTTCCAGATACTAATACTGAGGTCCCTGTTGTAACTGTTACGAATGATACATCAAGCTCACTGTCCGTTGTGTCCTGAGTTCGAATTGTAATCTTATTATCATCGCCCCCAGAAGTCGTAACAAGGGGATTGATAAGTATTGGGTTTTTGGTTGTGCACGCAGCTCCAGAGGCTGTGGTACAGCCTACAAGTATTGTTATTGTTGTGCCTGCTGTAATGGTGGAGGTGACTGCATCACAAGTAATATTGGGTGATGATACAGTGATAGTGCCGCAGGTTGCGTTGTTAAATTTAATGTCGGTTCCCGTAAGTCCATTGAAGGCAAATGAGCCGACTGAAGGGTAAGCGTTATTATTTGCACTGCCGGGGAATGTTATAACGATATTTCCACCACTGGGAATCGTTGTCTGGGTTGTAAATTCAAAGGTGTGCATTGCTTTTACTGGCATTACGAGTAGGTCGCCGGCAGTTGCTGGATTGGTTATGGCTGTTTGGAAATATACGGTTCTTTTTCCAGTTGTTGGAGTATTTTGTGCAGAAACTGATGCAATAGTGGTACTTCCGATTGTTGTGTCTGCGGTAGTTCTGAGCATTGCTGATTCAGACGCTAAAATGATAGAGTTATTATCAGTAATTACTACTTGAGTACTATTAGCACTCATAGCATCTGAGATCGTTGCTTTTGCCGAGGGTCTTGCAGTAGAAAGAGTATCTGATGCCTCAACGAGAGCTTTGGCTTCTGCTTGTTGCGCAAGAAGTAAGAAGTAAGAAGCAAGAAGCAAGAAGTAGAAAAGAAGTTTGGAATTAAAAATCAACTTAAGGGCAGAAGTATACATATAAATAGGATACCACAGAAATACCTATGAATTAAGAATTATGCAGAATGTATTATGTATTTCTAACTACATGATTAGATTAAAAAATCCTTGACATTGGAGAATTCATGTCTAAGTAGATATTTCCTTTTCTCGTATTCAAGCTTGTGTAGCGGTTGGTTTGGAGTGCTTTTGATTATCTTTTGTTTCTTTCTCAAGCTGCTTGAGTAACTTTTCGTGGTGTCCAGATTTTTTCTTACCGAGCTTAGTCATAAATGGAGCAATAAGCAACCATAGTTTTGTAAATAATTCAGGATGTGTTTTGTAGAGGAAGAAGAGTCCAGCTCCGAGCGCAAGAAGAAATAGAACAATAAAAATCCACCAAGGGAATCCTCCTTCTTCTGACTCTCCAATGTTTTTAATTATCTCTTTTGCTTTTTTGGCTACTTCTTCGGGTGAAAGAGCTTTAAGTTTGGCAGTGGTTTTGGATTCAAGTGAATCTGTCGCATTATATGAGGCACTGGCAACAAAGCTGTAATCGCCAGCCTTAAGAGCATCATTTCTATATTCATAGTAGCCATTTTCATCTGCTGTAATATTTACTATTTCTCCTGTTGAAAGACGGAGTTTTACTTTTGCATTAGGCATCGTGTAACCATAGATAACAGCTTCCTGGCCTTCTGATATTTCTGCTTTTTCAACCCCGATCGTTGGAGGAAGATACACATTTGTAATAATGGATAGAGTAGTGGGATTTATTGTCATACATGATTCAGAAGTTCCGAGCCTTTTAAAGTCGACAACTCGAAAGCAATATTGTGCAGATCCCGCAGGAAGCTGGAGTCCAGTAATTGAAAAATCTCCCAGAGGCCCGGCAGTTGTTGTTGTAATACTATTATTAGAACTATCCAGAAGTACAATTGAGGCATTTGGTGAGGCAAAGCCGGAAATCGACACAGAAATAGTAGTTGTAGTTACAGGAGTTGCACTTATTGATCCTACACTGCCTCCAATCTCAACTTCAAATGAACCTTGAGGATTGGAATTTATTTGTGCATCGGTTATGAGCGCAGACTGTGAAAAAAGACAAAGAAATATTAATAAGTTTAAGAGTATTCGTTTTCCTGTTCTTATAGATACATTGTGCAGCATATATATAGAATATCATACACATTTTATAATTCTAAATTCAAAATATATTAAAATGTCATTTTTACAGATCTTATAGTATAATGCATTCTATCACAACGTGCCTGCGGTGGATTTTGCTTCTGCCGCGTTCGCGTGGTGTTGCACATTTTAATCGTAGGTTAAGGGAAAGAGTATGAAAAAGCGAAGGTTCAATCTCGCATGGCTCGTGCTTTTGCCTGTTTTTGCAGCCGGAATTCTGATCGTTGTGTCTCTGACACGTGAGAAAGAAGTCTGTGCCGAGGGATATAGGCAGTACGAGTCACATCTGGCTCTGGAAAAGGAGCAGTATTTCACTGTTGCCGACCAGAAAGGTCAGTCACTTTCTGTCGTTGAGCTTTTTGTCATAGGATGCATTCCTCGTGACTCTTTGCTCACCGATCAGGGTGTAAGAGACGATCTTCAAACCGCACTTGATGCGACGGCCGGATACCATCTCAAAGTTGCACCATTCAAGACCAAACAAGAAGCCACAAGCTTTCTTGTCGATATCTTTTCGACCATCATTCAGTCCAAGTATCCTGCGTTTTTCAAGACGCGTGATACAAGCCTTATCTTCGAGCTGAAAAGCGAGGGGATTCCAATACCAACGCCAAGTCCAAGACTTAGCTAGGAGGACACGAAAATGAGTTCAAATCATCTCGGAAGAGCACGGGAAATTGCCCAGGAGCGAATCAGTCGCAATGGTTTGGTCACGATGCACGATTTTCTGGCTGGAATGGCATGCGGCGTGGAGGATACCTATGCGGCAGTGGGAGTACTTGTTGAGCTTGGGGAGTTAATGGAAATACCCCAATGTGTAAGACTGCCCGCCGAGAGGAGTTTTATCAGAGCCTTGGGGACTCCGGTCCCCCCAGATCCATGACGAACCGTTCGACACATCAGTGTTGAACACAAAGCATCCTGCAGAAGCAGGGGAAGGAAGTCATCATGTCAACGGCGTTTTCACGCAATTCGGCGAATTCCGCCTGACCTACGATTCCTGCCCTCATCTCGCCAAACGGCGGGGTGGGGGCAGATCGACTACGAACTATCTTCAGAGAAAAATGAATTCAAGAATTAAGGCCGTTCTATTTCAGTCCTATTCTATATAGGTTTGCGGGGGTATCTGGAGTATTAAGATTGGTAAGTATAAGAACGCTTGTTCCATCTGGCCATGGAAAAAGGTATTGATCAATAAGAGGTCCAGCATAGAGTGTTCTTCTATTCTGCCCATCAAATTCAATGGTATCAATTGATTTTTTACTTCCTTGATCATTGATAAAGAAAAGATTGAGTCCATTGGCGTGCCATTTAAATGTTGGTATCTGCACTGTTTCCATTCCACTCGTATCTAGAATCAAATAATTTTTATCTTCCTCAATGTCATATACATACTTATGACCTTGGGTTATTGAACGTGTTTCAGGAGTCGGGTTTGTACCAGGTAACGGCGGATCAATCACAATCGGGACCGTAGCACTTTGAGAAGCAGTGTAGAAGATTTTATTTTCCTCAGGGGAAATGAGTATGCCTGTGATATTTGCTGCTGCAAACTGCCTTAGTTTTTTGGGGAAAGTGTTGATTAGTTTTTTGTTAATAATTTCTCTTTGAAGGGAGTCTTCTTTGGCAAGTTGAGCCATGGTAGAGGTTATATTAACTGGATCACCGCCATCCAAAGGTATTCTGTATGTTCTCTGTGTTGCTCCGGATGTTGTAGCGATAAGATCATCTCCATCAGGAGTAAAAGAAATAGACGCATTTGAAAATGATTCGCTAACATCGTCTACCAGCTGGGAGATTGCGCCTCCGAATGGAATAATTGATTTTTGGTTCATATCAAGAAGGTATATTCCATTTTTTTGTGCTGAAATTGATGCAACTTGAAAAGCAATCTTTGAACCCGAGTCGTCAATTATTGGCGAGAGTGCACCTAGTGTTGTTACTGATTCAAGACGAGGGTTGGTGGGGAAAAGAGTTGCAATTGCATGAGTAACTTCCTCGCGCCTGACAATAACTTGTTTTTGCCACGGATAGTATCCGTCTTTTTGAATTTTAACTTTGTAGCTGCCTGGGGAGAGATTGATAGTATTGTCTGTAGCTGTTGTAAGATTGTCATCGATGAAGACCCGCGCACCTTCAGGAAAAGAATTCAAAACAAGAATGCCAGTGCCAGAGATTCCATTACTATCCTTAAAAGTAAGTCTGTATCCCCGTCCATAGAGAATAGCTCCAATAGTTACCGCAAATACTATAAGAACACCCAGGATTGAAATGATTTTGCCCTTCATATATATAGTTGTAATTATACTATATTCTGTCAGTCAATAGGTTAAAAATATTACATTTTC
>CAZGQB010000159.1:0-5287 GCA_964527055.1 uncultured Sulfuritalea sp. | reverse complement strand
CGCCGAGAAGGGAGGAACGAAGGAAGCCGGATTGGCCCAACCGAGGTCGCCGCCACGGTCCTTGGATCCGGGATCCTTGGATTCCTTGGCCAGGTCCTCGAACTTTTCGCCCTTCTTCAGCTTGGCGATGATGGCCTTGGCCTGGTCTTCTGTCTCGACCAGGACGTGACGCGCCTTGTATTCCTTGTTGCCCAGCTTGGCCGTGATGACCGCGTATTCCGCCTTGATCTGCTCATCGCCGATCGGATGGCCTTTCACGTAGTCTGTGATGTAGGCAGCCATCAGTACCTGCTGACGGGCGAGGTCCATCTGACCTTGTATTTCGGGCTTCTTGTCGAAGCCCTTCTTGATGGATTCCTGGGTCAGGATCTCGCGGCGAATCAGTTCTTCCCTGACGGCCTTGCGCAGCTCGGGGGAATCGGGTTGTCCCTGCGCGGCCTGGCCGGCGACCAGCGCGTTGGCGCGGGCATTGGGAATGGCCTTGCCGTTGACGGTAGCGACTGTTGCGGAGTCGGCCTTTGCGGCGGGCTCGGCCTTCTTCTGGGCAAAGGCGGGCGCGGAACTCACCGAAACGGCGAAGGCGAGCAGGAGGGCGTGACGGAGGGTACGGTTCATCGTGGTTCCTGAATGGGCGGGTTGTCAGTGTTCGTCGGGGGTTTTTGCGGAAATGCTGAGTGCGTGGATTTCCCGCTTCATCAGCGGGCCGAGCGCATCATACACCAAGCGATGACGCTCCATTGTGCCGCAGCCGGTGAAGCGCGGTGAGACGATGGCGAGCCGGAAATGGCCGCCGCCGCCCTTGGCGCCGGCATGGCCGGCATGTTTTGCCGAGTCGTCGATGATCTCGATGGCGACGGGCTCGAGCGCGGCGAGGCTGGCGCGCATGGCGTCGATCACGCTCATGATTTCGGGAATACCTGCCTGAAGGGGCGCACCGTGACACGGGCAAAGACGCCGGCGGCGACATACGGGTCCGCTTCCGCCCAGGCTTGCGCCGCGGCCAGCGAATCGAATTCGGCGACGATCAGGCTGCCGGAAAAACCCGCGGGACCGGGGTCGGGGCTGTCGATCGCCGGAAACGGGCCACCCAGCGCCATGCGCCCTGCGGCATCGAGTTCGAGCAGGCGGGCGAGGTGGGCCGCCCGGGCGGCAAGGCGTTGGTCGAGGCTGTTCGGCACGTCTTCGCCGACTATGGCATAGAGCATCGGGCTTCTCCGGAAGTATGGCGCCGCAGGAAGCGGGGCGCCGGTTTAACTCTTGTCCCCGGCAGGAGGAACGGCGGGTTCCTTGTCTTCGGGGATGTATTTGGCGAGCATCAGGCCCTGGGCGATGATGAACACGAGCATCAGGCCCATGCCGCCGAAGAGCTTGAAACTGACCCAGGTGTCGGTACTGAAGCTGAAGGCCACCCAAAGGTTGAGCACGCCCATCACGGCGAAGAAAGCGATCCAGGCGTAATTCACCCTGGGCCAGAGAGCTTCGGGCAGCTCCATCTGCTGTTCCAGCATGGCGCGGATCAGGTTCTTGCCGAAGAACGTTGCGGAGCCGAACAAAGTGACCGCGAACAGCCAGTAGAGGATGGTCGGCTTCCACTTGATGAAGGTTTCATCGTGCAGGATCAGCGTCGCCCCGCCGAACACCACCACCAGGCCGAGGCTGACCCAGAGCATGGTGTCCACCTTGCCGTGGCGGTGCCAGACCCAGCCGATCTGCGCCACGGTGGCGACGATCACCACGGCGGTGGCGATGTAGATGTCAAACACCTTGAAGGCGGCGAAGAAGAGGATGACCGGGAACAGGTCGAAGAGGAATTTCATGGGGAGGAGATTTTAACGGTTACGTCTGATTATTTCTGCTTGTCGAGGTCGATCGACGCCGAGTTTATGCAGTAACGGAGGCCAGTCGGTGCCGGACCGTCGGGAAAGACATGGCCCAGGTGGGAGCCGCAACGGCTGCAGACTACCTCGGTGCGACGCATGAACAGGCTGCGATCCTCATGCTCGGTGATGCTTTCGGCGGCGAGCGGGGCGGTGAAGCTGGGCCAGCCGCAGCCGGAGTCGAACTTGGCGCCGGACTCGAACAGCGGTTCGCCGCAACCGATGCAGCGGTAGGTGCCGGGATCCTTGCAGTCCCAGTATTCGCCGCTGAAGGCACGCTCGGTGCCTTTCTCGCGGGCGACGTGGTATTGCATGGGCGTCAGTTGCGCGCGCCATTCGGCTTCGCTCTTGCTGATCCTGGGTTTGCTGCTCATGGGAGCCTCCGGGCGCTGACTATAATCGCGGGCATGGCGACTGGGATCGAGTTTGCGAAAAATAGTTTCCGGGACGGACGATGCGCGTGACCGTGCTGGGTGCCGGCGTGGTCGGCGTGACCAGCGCCTGGTATCTGGCGGCGGACGGCCACGAAGTCACGGTGATCGAGCGCCAGCCCCTGCCGGCGCAGGAAACCAGCTTCGCCAACGGCGGACAGATTTCCGTCAGCCATGCCGAACCCTGGGCCAATCCGCGGGCACCGTGGATCGCCTTGAAGTGGCTGGGGCGGGAGGATGCTCCGCTGTTGTGGCGGCTGCGCGCCGATGCCGCGCAATGGAACTGGGGCCTGCGCTTCCTGCGCGAGTGCACGGCGGCGCGGGCGCGCGCCAATGTCGGCGCCATCGTCCGCCTCGGACTGGCCAGCCGCGCCGCCCTGCAGGCCCTGCGGCGCGAACTGGCGCTCGAATACGACCAGCTGGAACGCGGCATCCTGCATTTCTACACCGACCCCCGCGAATTCGAGCATGCCGTTCCGCAGGCGGCGCTGATGCGCGAATTCGGCTGCGAGCGGGTGCCGCAGACGGCGGCCGAATGCCTCGCCATCGAGCCGGCCCTGGCCGGCTCGCGGGTGCCGGTCGTCGGCGGCACCTGGACGGCAGGCGACGAATCGGGCGATGCGCGGAAATTCACCGAAGCCCTGGCACGGCATGCGGCCGCGCGCGGCGTGCGCTTCCGCCAAGGCGAGAGCGTGACGGCGCTCCAGGTCGAAGGCGGCAAATTGACGGGTGTGCGTCTGGCGTCGGGCGAATGCGTGTCCGCGGACATCACGGTGCTGGCGCTGGGCAGTTATTCGCCGCTGTTCCTGAAGCCGCTGGGTGTTCGCCTGCCGGTCTATCCGGCCAAGGGCTATTCGGTGACGCTGGCATTGCCGGACGGGGCGCCGGCGCCGACCGTGAGCCTGACCGACGACGGCCACAAGATCGTCTTCTCGCGCCTGGGGCAGACGCTGCGGGTGGCCGGTACGGCGGAGTTCAATGGCTACGATACATCGGTCAACCCGGTGCGTTGCGCTGCGCTGCGGTTTCGCATCGGTGAAATATTTCCGGCGCTGGCAGGGGTGAAGGAACTTGACCGCTGGGCCGGCCTGCGGCCCGCGACACCGGGCAATGTGCCCTTGATCGGTGACATGGCGGGCGCCGGACTGGCCGGCCTGTGGCTCAACACCGGCCACGGCACGCTGGGCTGGACCCTGGCCTGCGGCTCGGGGCGCTTGCTGGCCGATCTCCTCGCCGGCCGCGATCCGGACCTGGACGCAAGGCCTTACCGTTTCTGAACATTGCCGTAGCACGGACGCCGACCTGTAGGGCCGACTTCAGTCGGCCGAACATCCCGGCGGACTGAAGTCCGCCTTACGATGAAGGTGTCATTGCTTTCGCAAGCTCTAATGCAAGTGCCGGGGCGCGCTCTCGGCCTGTTCTTCCGGCAGTTCGGCATGCACGGGTTCGCCTTCGGGATTCGGGTACAGCGGCGCGCCGCAGTCATCGCAGAACTCCAGCGGGAAGCGCTGGTCGAGCATCAGCACGCTGGCGACGCCGGCTTCGCGCAGCGTGGCTTCGATCTGGGCCGGCATGTCGTGGTTTTCGTCCTCGTTTTCCAGCAGCGGCCAGACCACGCCGTGGACCACGTCGCTGCTGCCGCGCTGCGTAAAGCCGATGCGGAATTCCTCGAGCTGGCGGTCATGGAAAGGGGCCACCACGGCACGCAGTTCGGAGGCCGGCTGGTTCAGTACGGTCTGCAGGAAGGCCACGGCGGCCCGCAGCGACCAGGGGCGCGAGGCGCGATCGGCGTCACGCACCGCGGCGTGGTAAGCCAGCACCGGCAGGAATTCGAGGGCACAGGCAGTGAGCAGGGGTCGCAGCGCATCGCCGCCTTGCAGCGCCCATTGGCGGAAGGATTCGGCGGGATCGCCGTCGTCTTCCTGCCAGCGGAACAGCGCCGCCCCGTGCGGCGCGGCGACGGCGCCCAGCAGGTAGCGGGTGTCCGACAGGAAACTCATGGTTTCGGCGAGTTGCGCCGGGTCGACTTTCAGGTTGCGGCCATGGACCGCCGCCTTGGCCAGCCTTTCCGCCAATTGCGCGGTATCGACGTAGTTCTGCGGCAACTGGTCCGGGCTGTAGAGCACGTCGCAAAGGGCCAGCTTGGCGTCGGCGGCGAGTACATGGGCCTGCAGATGCACCCGGACCGCTTCCATTTGTGCCGCCGGGATATTGCCCGACGGAATCTGGAAACGGGACCAGGCCAGCAGCGGCACGGCAATCATGACGACATCGAGTCCGCTGGCTCCTTCGGCGCGTCGCGTTTCGGCGCAGGACTCGATCATGTCCGCCAGTTCGTCATAGGCGCGCGAGCCGCCGTTGTAGAGCTGGTCGAGTACGGCGATCAGGGTCTCCTCGGCATTGTCGGCCAGCAGGCGGTCGATGTGGGCGGCCAGGCGGGTTTCCCAGAATGCATCCTCGATCCGGTTGGAAGACTGGCCGAGCCGCGTCGCGAGGCGGGTGAGAAGTTCGGAGTCCGGCGTCGGGCGGGTGCGGCGCGGAAGGCGGTTGCGTTTCATTTTGGGCGAGGCCGAAATCAGCGGTAACGGAGGACCAGAATTCTACCAGTCGGCTGCGGGCCGGATTCGCCGCCATAAGCTGATAAAATCACAACGTTTTTTTTTCGGTGGTGCTGTCCGATGTTCTCCAGATTGATGCCCAGAGAGGCCAAGTTCTTTGATTTGTTCAATGCGCATGCCGACCTGGTCGTCAAGGGCGGGCGTCAACTGGTAGCCCTGGTCCATGACCTGGGCAAGGGGTCCGAGATTCTGGCGCAACACGTCCAGGCCATCGACGAGATCGAATCTGCCGCCGACAAGATCACCCACGAGACCATCGCCCTGCTGCATACCTCGTTCAACACGCCGCTCGATCGCGACGAGATCCACCAGCTGATCATGCGCATGGACGACATCCTCGACCTGATCCAGGATTTCGCCG
>CAZGQB010000158.1:0-5292 GCA_964527055.1 uncultured Sulfuritalea sp. | reverse complement strand
TCCCGGTGATCGCGCCGATCGGCGTCGGCAGCGAAGGCGAGACCTACAACATCAATGCCGACGTCGTCGCCGGCAAGATCGCCGAGGTGCTGAAGGCGGAAAAGCTGGTGCTGCTGACCAACACCCCCGGCGTGCTGGACAAGGCGGGCACTCTGCTGACAGGCATCACCCCGGGCCAAATCGACGGCATGGTTGCCGACGGCACCCTCTCGGGCGGCATGTTGCCCAAGATCAGCTCGGCGCTGGACGCCGCCCGCAGCGGCGTGAAGAGCGTGCACATCATCGATGGTCGCGTCGAGCACGCGCTGCTGCTGGAAATCCTGACCGACGAAGGTGTCGGCACCCTGATCAAGTCGAAGTAAGCGCGAGGAGGACGCGATGGACGAGGCCCGTGCCGCCAAGGTCGGCGAGAAGAAACTGCTGATCCTGCAAACCATCGCCGAGATGCTCGAACGGCCGGCGGCGGACAAGGTGACGACCGCCCTGCTGGCCAAGCAGCTGCAGGTGTCCGAGGCCGCGCTCTACCGTCACTTCGCCAGCAAGGCGCAGATGTACGAGGGCCTGATCGAGTTTATCGAAACCGGCGTGTTTTCCGTGATTACCCAAATCGAAGCCGCCGAGGAATCCGGCCTCAAGCAGGCCGAAGCCATCGTCGCCTCTCTGCTGCGTTTCGCCCAGAAGAATCGCGGCCTGACGCGGGTGCTGGTGGGCGACGCGCTGGTACACGAGAACCCGCGCCTGCAGGCTCGCATCAACCAGTTGCTCGACCGCATCGAAGCCACGCTCAAGCAATGCCTCAAGGTTGC
The DNA here is from genome assembly GCA_964527055.1 of uncultured Sulfuritalea sp. Lineage (GTDB taxonomy): Bacteria > Pseudomonadota > Gammaproteobacteria > Burkholderiales > Rhodocyclaceae > Sulfuritalea. Next base: position 4,486 of record CAZGQB010000158.1, on the reverse strand, counting down.
CGCGGCGCAGGGTGCGCTGGCCGTCGAGCACGACTTCGGCGCCCACGCCGACCTCCTGGTCTGCTACGCAATGGGTCGCTGGCAGCGTTTCGTCAAGAGCGGCTTCCAGGACGATCCGCTGGCAAACTGGCCGGCGCAGTGGCCGATTCTCGCGCGCTGACGCCGTTCCGCCAGCGCCGTCCGCAAGGGATACCGTCCCCGGCGTTGCCGGGGACATAACTTTTCCTCAGGCCTTGAGCAAGGCAGCCGCTTCCAGCGCGAAGTAGGTCAGGATGCCGTCACAACCGGCGCGCTTGAAGGACAGCAGCGCCTCCATCATCACCGCATCGTGCGCCAGCCAGCCGTTCTGCGCCGCCGCTTTCAACATCGCATACTCGCCGCTGACCTGGTAGGCGTAGGTCGGCACGCCGAACTCGTCCTTCACCCGGCGCACGATGTCGAGGTAGGGCATGCCGGGCTTGACCATCACCATGTCGGCGCCTTCGGCGATGTCCAGCGCCACCTCGCGGATGGCTTCATCGCTGTTGCCCGGATCCATCTGGTAGGTGTATTTGTTGCCGGCCCCCAGATTGCCGGCCGACCCGACGGCGTCACGGAAAGGGCCATAGAAGGACGAGGCATACTTCGCCGAATAGGCCAGGATGCGGGTATGGATCAGCTTTTCGGCATCCAGCGTGGCGCGAATGCGACCGATGCGGCCGTCCATCATGTCCGACGGGGCGACCACGTCGGCGCCGGCGCGCGCGTGACACAGAGCCTGTTTCGCCAGCGCTTCCAGGGTTTCATCGTTCATCACGTAGCCGCGCGGATCGGCCGGGTCGATCAGGCCGTCCTGTCCGTGGCTGGTGTAGGGGTCGAGGGCGACGTCGGTAATGACGCCAAGCTCCGGAAACTCGGCCTTGAGGCGCGCCACCACCGTGGGAACGAGGCCCGCCGGATTCCATGCTTCTTCGGCCCCCGGAGTTTTCCGGCTGCCATCCACCACGGGGAACAGGGCCAATGCCGGGATGTCGAGCTTGAAGGCCTTTTCCGCCACCGGCAACAGTCGATCGAGCGACATGCGCTCGATCCCCGGCATCGAGGCAACCGCTTCGGTGCGGCCCACTCCATCGAGGACGAACACCGGATAAATCAGATCGTCGGCCGTCAGTGTGTGCTCACACATCAGACGCCGCGAGAAGTCATCGCGGCGCATGCGACGCATCCGGGTTGCCGGAAATACACCTTTTGTAATCATTGTCTTAGCCTTCGGAATATTTTTCGATTTGCTTGAACTTTAACGTATCAGGACTATCATATTGTTCAGATGGCGTAGAACTTTGGTTCGCGTTGTCTCCCGCTTCACCTCCCTGAGCGGGTGCCTTGAATTTTTCAAGGTGTTTTGCCCTCGACCTTCTCCCCTTTGGTCGGGGGCTTTTATTTTGGCTGCGCCAAAATAAAAGCCCTGCGGGCGAATTGGTGAGCTATCCCCCCGGCCCCCTTTCCTGGAAAGGGGGTGACCGATCAGGCTGACTGCGTCAGCCAACGGATACGACAGAACCATCGCCACCCAACCAGCCGCCGACCACCTTCTCCACTTCTTCCATGCCGGTCTTCTTCAGGCTGGAAAACATCTGCACCGTAATCCGTCCGCCGAAACCGGCCAGGGCCGCGCGGGTTTCGCGCAGGGTTTTGGTTCGTTCCTGCTTCGTCAGTTTGTCCGACTTGGTCAGAAGGCAGTGGATCGGGCGTCCCGTGGCACCGAACCAGCCGATCATTTTCCAGTCGAGGTCGGTCAGCGGGCGTCGCGAATCCATGATCAGCACCAATCCCACCAGGTTCGAACGGCGGGTCAGATAGTGTTCCAGCAGCCCCTGCCATTGCAGGCGAACCGCCAACGGCACCTGTGCATAGCCGTAGCCCGGCAAATCGACCAGGGCGGCGCCGTTTTTCATGCGGAACAGGTTGATCAGTTGGGTGCGACCCGGGGTCTTGGAAACGAATGCGAGCCGGGTATGCCCCGCCAGGGTGTTGATCGCGCTGGATTTTCCAGAATTCGAGCGGCCGGCGAAAGCGATTTCCGCACCTGCCGGTGCAGGCAAGCCGCCGGGCTGGGCAGCCGAAATTTCAAACGTGGCGTGACGGAACAGGGACATGGGATTGCAGCGGGGATGCGCGCGCCGGCAGGCGGGCATGGAGAAATCGGATGGGCTGGGATAGAATATCAGGTTTACAATTTCCGAATCCGGCTGTTTCCCAGGAGTTTTTGTCCATGAAGCCTTCCCTGCTCAGTTGCCTAACAAGTTGCCTCGTCACCCTCGGCGCGATCACGGCGTTCGGCGCCCAGGCTGCCGATGCCGCCAAGGCTGCGCCCAAAGGCGATGCCGCCCGCGGCCAAGCCGTCGCTGCCACGGTCTGCGCTGCCTGCCACGGTCCGGATGGCAACAGCCCCGCCGCGGCCAACCCGAAACTGGCGGGACAGCATGCCGACTACCTGTACAAGCAGATGAAGAACTTCAAGGCCGACGACGGCAAACAGCCCGAGCGCACCAGCGCGATCATGAACGGCATGATCGCCGCCTTCGACGAAGGCCAGATGCGCGATATGGCCGCCTATTTTGCGGCGCAGTCACAACAGAACGAAACGGCGAAGAACCGCGAAACCATAGAGCTCGGCCAAAAGCTCTATCGCGCCGGCGACCAGGCCAAGGGCCTGCCCGCGTGTGCCGCCTGCCACGGCCCGGCCGGCGCCGGCATGCCCGCCCAGTTCCCGCGCATCGGCGGCCAGTATGCCGAGTACACCGAAACCCAGCTCAAGGCCTTTCGCGATGGCGCCCGCGCCAATGATCCGAACAAGATGATGCGCATGGTGGCGATCAAGATGACCGACGCCGAAATCAAGGCAGTATCGGACTACATCGCCGGCTTGCGTTAGGCCGCTGCGCCGGAACGCGGCGCACCGGACTGCAGCATCGGGCGGCTCCTGCGGGAGCCGCTTCAATTTCTGCCGTAGAGCGCCGGAAATTCCTTCTTGACGTAATCGGCATACTGCCGGTCGTCGCCGAGCACGTGGTGGACGAACCAGCCCTCGAAGAAGCCCACCAGGCTCTCCCCCGAGCCGGTTCGCTGCAGTTGCTTCTCCAGCATGGCGATCTGCTCCAGGAGGGTGGCGTGGGCCAGGCAATGGTCCTTTCGCTGTGGATAGCGGACGATCTCCAGCATCGCTTCCTCGACCGCCAGGTGGAACTTCAGGTACTCCGTCAGTTGCGAAAGGAGGAAGCGCACGATGTGCCACGGGTCCCGTTTCGCCACGGAGTTTTCCAGGGCGAGCAGATGCTCGAAGATCTTCTTGTGCTGGTTGTCGATCGTTCCGATGCCGATCGCCAGGCTGCTATTCCACTTCACGATGCCTTCCTTGTCGCAAGCGCATGTCCAGAGCCGGAATCATCCGTCCGTCCATTGCCATCAAGGCCGACGGCCGCCGCTGATGCGCTCTATACCCGCTGCATCGCGATGCTGCTGGATGTCGCCCAGGCCGGCCGCCGCCATCAGTTCGCGCACGGCCTGCGCCTGGTCGTAGCCGTGCTCCAGCCAGAGCCGCCCGCCGGGCCGCAGGTGTCGAGGCGCCGCGGCGATGATCCGCCGGATTGCATCCAGTCCATCGGCACCGCTTGCCAAGGCCCGGCCCGGCTCGAAGCGCAGATCTTCGACATCGAGATGAGGATCGCGTTCCGCGACGTAGGGCGGATTGCCGACGATCAGGTCGAACTCTTCCCCGCCGAGAGCGTCGAACCAGTCGCTTTGCAACAGGCGCAGGCGCGCCCCGAGCCGCTCTGCATTTGCGCGCGCGAGGTCCAGGGCGGCGGGCGAGGCATCCACCGCGCAGACACGCGCCGAGGGCAATTCCAGCGCCAGCGTGATGCCGATGCAGCCGCTGCCGGTACCCAGGTCGAGGATGCTTGTCGTACCTGTCGCCGTGCATTTTGCCGTCGCGCCGGCGCCGACGTTTTGTGCCAAGGCAAGGTCGACCAGCATTTCGGTTTCCGGACGCGGAATCAGCACCGCGGGCGATACCGCAAACTCGCGCCCGTAGAATTCGCGGTAGCCGACCAGGTAGGCCACTGGTTCGCCGCCCTTGCGCCGCGCCACCAGCGAGGCGAAGCGCAGCAGGTCCGCCTCTTCCAGCATGTCATCATCGTGCGCGATCAGCCAGGCCGCCGGACGGTCCAGGACATGCCCCAACAGCAGGCGCGCTTCGCTTGCCGGCAGCTTTTCCCGCGCCGCGGCGAGCGCCGCCTTCAGGGTGTTCATTCGCCCAGCGCCGCGAGCAGTTCGGCCTGGTGCTCGGCAGTCAGGCCGGACACCAGTTCATCCAGGTCGCCGTCCATGATCGCGTCGATCTTGTACAGGGTCAGGTTGATGCGGTGGTCGGTAACGCGACCCTGCGGAAAGTTGTAGGTGCGGATGCGCTCCGAGCGGTCGCCGGAGCCGATCAGGCTCTTGCGCT
>CAZGQB010000157.1:0-5376 GCA_964527055.1 uncultured Sulfuritalea sp. | reverse complement strand
TCGCGCAGGTGCGGGTCGCGGCCGGCGCAGACCATCAGCAGGGTGCCGGCGCTGGCCAGGTCATTGAGCTGGCCCAGTTCCTCCTGCAAGCCGGCGAGGCGCCTGATCACATTGGCGCCGGACTTGCCGGGAATCATCGGGTCGAAGAATTCGATGGCATAGCGCAGCCGCTTGATGCCGATGCGCAGCTCATGCAGCGAGGGCGGGCTTTCCGCGCGGGCGGCGGCGGCCAGCTCGAGGACCTTCCTCAGCAGGCGGCGCAGCCGCCGGTCGGCGAACTGCAGCAGGGAGGGCGTTCCGTCCTCGGTCCCGGGCGCTTCGATGAAGGGCGCGCTCTGCAACAGACTGGCGGCGGTCAGCAGCAACTGGCCGTAGGCGGGCTGGCGCAGGGTGTCGCGGATGGCACTGCGGGCGTCGTACAGGCGATTGGTGATGGCACCGGCCAGATCGGTCAGGCGCGGCTCGTCCGGCAGGGCGCCGGCGACCGGGGCCACGATCTCGGCCATCAGCACATCGAGGTCGCGGGCCTGGCCCAGGGCGCGCATCAGTTCCCGCATCGGCGGCACCAATTGCCCGGCAAAGCCGGCCGGCAGCACCGGGCCGAACATGCGCATGGCGGCGCGCAGGCGGCGTGTGGCGACGCGCATCTGATGCACGTATTCGGCATCGTCGCTGCTCGCCGCGCCGGCGTGGTTGAGCTGCAGGTGCGACAGGCAGTCCAGCGCGATCAGGCGGAATGCCGCCAGCGGCGAGTCCTGCGCATCGATCGGTACCCTGCCGGCCTTGACCGGTTGCCGCGGCGTGCCGTGGAACAGCCGGTAGCCGCGTTCCGCTTTCGACAGCAGCAGCGGCGGCAGCGGCTGGCGCTGGGCCAGTTCGAGGGCGAGGGCGTAAAGACTGTCGACGCTGCCGGAAAGCAGTTGCAGCTCGAGTTCGGAAATCGTCTCGCGGCGGCCGTTGGAGGCAATCCAGCCGCGGTCGAGCTTGGCCAGGATGCGGCTGCCCGGGCCGCGATCGATTTGCCAGACGGTGCGCCGCACGTTGGTCTCGAATATCGCCGTGATGCGGCCGGCGATCTTGTCGCGCTGCAGCCATTCGCGCAGTTCGGCGTCATCGACATGCGAAAAGTCGAAGTGGTTGAGGTAGGGCGCCTGCCACTCCGGCCGTCGGGTCAGGCCACCGTCGGATTCGTCCTGGCGCTTGATGGTCTGTTGCCACGACGCGCCTTGCTTGCGCAGGCGCAGCAGGATGCCGGCGCGGCGCAGGGCCATGCGTCCGGTGTCGTAGTAGATGCTGACCATCTGGTGCTGTTCGCGGACGGTTGCTCCGGCCAGGACCGGGTACCGTTTCAGGGCGCTATGGCGGTCTTCGGCGACTTCCAGTTTCAGGGTGATTTGCTGGGCCATGGGCGCGATGCCGGCAGGGATGAAGCCGGGAGTTTAGCCGGTGGACCCCCGAATAATTATTACAGCCCATTTGTACTACGGCCAAAGACCAGTTCGCCCTCAGGAGTCGGCGCTGGCGGGACGGCGATGTGTGCGGCATCGGCCGGCTGCGGAACGGCCGCGGGCTGCCAGGCGTGGATCAGTTCCAGGCGGCCGTCGTGGTGTTCGACGATGGCGGTGCAGCTATCCACCCAGTCGCCGCAATTGACATAGGTCACGGCGTCGACCCGGCGCAGCGCCGCGCTGTGGATGTGGCCGCAGATCACGCCGTCCAGTCCGCGTTCCCGGACGGCACGGATCAGGGCATCCTCGAAGTCGAAGATGAAGGAGACGGCACGCTTGACGCGATTCTTGGCGAAACCCGCCAGCGACCAGTAGCCGGGGCGGCGCAATAGCCGACGCAGGCGTGACAGCACGGCGTTGACGCGCACCAGCAGGTTGTAGCCGACATCGCCGAGTACCGCCAGCCAGCGGTGGTAGCGCGTCACCTGGTCGAACTCGTCGCCATGCAGCAGCAGGTAGCGCTTGCCGTCGGCGGCGAGGTGGACGTGCTCGCGCCTGACCAGGATGTCGCCGAAGGACACGCCGTCGTATTCGCGCATCGCTTCGTCGTGGTTGCCGGGAATGAACATCACGCGCTGTCCGTGGCGGGCCCGGCGCAGGATTTTCTGCACGATGGTGTTCTGCGCCGGAGTCCAGTGGATGCCGCGGTTCATGGCCCAGAAATCGATGATGTCGCCGATCAGGAACAGGTTTTCGCTTTCGTAGTCGCGCAGGAAATCGACCAGGCGATCGGCCTGGCAGCCGCGGGTGCCGAGATGGACGTCCGATATGAAGATCGAGCGGACTTTCATGGGTCGGCGAGGAAGCCATAAACCGCTTCGTCCGCGGGCGGCAGCGCCGGCCGGGCGATGGCGTCGCGCAGGGCGGCCACCAGCTGGTCGTGGATGTGTTCCCAGTCGAGCGCGGCGACGCTGTGTGGCGCGGCCATGGCGGCCCGGCGGCGGGCCAGGGGGCGAGTCACGAGGTCGAGGGCGCCGCGCACGAACTGGTCGCTGGCGCCCGGGTCGGCCAGCATGCCGTTTTCACCATGGCGAATGAATTCGGCGGCGGCCGCCAGGCGGTAGGCCACCACCGGCAGGCCGCTGGCCAGCGCCTCGAGGGTGACGTTGCCCCAGGTGTCGGTCAGGCTGGGAAACAGGAACAGGTCGGCCGAAGCGTAGTGGGTGGCGAGGTCCTCGCCATGACGCATGCCGGCATAGATGTGCTCGGGATGCTCCTGCATCAGCCGTGCCCGTGCCGGGCCGTCGCCGACCAGCAACAGTCGGGTGCCTGGCACATGACGCCGGATGGCGTCGAAGGTGGCCAGAACCAGCGGCAGGTTTTTTTCCGGCGCCAGGCGGCCGACATGCGCCACCACCAGATCCTGTTGCCCAAGCTTCCAGGCGGCGCGCAGGGCCGCGCTGCGGCGTGCCGGGTTGAACAGCGCGGTATCGATGCCGCGGGCCACCACGCGGATGTTGCGGTAGCCAGTGCGCTGCAGTTCGACGCCGAGCTGGCGCGATGGCACCAGGGTCATCCGGCTGCGGTTGTGCAGTCGCCGCAAGTGCGCGGCGACGATGCCTTCCAGCCAGGCAAAGCCGTAGTGCCGGCTGTAGGCGTGGAAGTTGGTGTGGAATTCCGACACCACGGGGATGTCGAGATCGCGTGCCGCCGCGATGGCCGAGGCGCCCAGCGGTCCTTCGGTGGCGACCTGCACCACGTCGGGCGGGTCCTTGCGCCACATGCGGCGCAGCAGTCGCGGCGCCGGCAGGCCGAACTTGAGGCCGGCGTAGCCGGGAATCTGCAGGCCGCGTACCCGCGTCGTCGTCAGTCGTGGCGTGGCGTCCGAAAAGCCATCGACGTCGGCGGCATGCTGGCGCGGACGAACCAGGCTGACGCGATGGCCGCGCGCGAGCAGGCCCTGCACCATGCGGCCCAGCGTCATGGCGACGCCATTCACCTCGGGCGGAAAAGTTTCCGTGACGACCGCGACATGCAGTGGCGTCATCACTGGACTACCCTCCCCCCAGCCCCCTCGCCAAGCGAGCGGGTGACCATGGTTCGCCGCTGTGCGGCTCCGTTTGATGACTGGCGCTCCTTCGGGCCGCCGTGCGGCGCGCTCACGGCAGCAGCACCAGCGCCCAGACGGCCAGGACGTTGATCAGGGCGATCAGCACCGCGGCGCTGCCGATGTCCTTGGCGCGCTTGGAGAGGCGGTGGTCGTCCAGCGAAATGCGGTCGATGGCCGCTTCGACCGCCGAGTTGAGCAGTTCGACCACGAGAACGAAGAGGACGCTGGCGATCATCAGCGCCTTGTCGATGCCGGGCACCGGCAGCAACAGGGCGACGGGAATCATTACCGCCGCCAGCAGGCTTTCCTGGCGGAAGGCGTCTTCGTTGCGATAGGCCGCGTGCAGCCCCGAAAGGGAATAGCCGAAAGCGTTCCAGATGCGGCGCAGACCGGTCTGGCCCTTGAAGGGGCTTTCCCGGACCAGGGGTTCCGTATTCATTGGCTGGCAGGCACGGCCTGGGAACAGTCGACCGCGCGCGGCGCGCGCGGCAATCGGCGATACAACGCGGCCAGCCGGGCGCCCTGGCTGGCGGCATTCCACTCGTGGGCGAAGGCGATGGCTTCGCCGGCCATGATCAGCAATTTGGTGGGCCGGTTCAGCAGCCCGACCAGCTGCTCGGCGAAGCCCTCCGGCGTTTCGGCGGCGGCGATGGCGCCGCGCTCCGGTTTGATGATTTCTGCCGCGCCCAGTGCCGGAATGGCCAGCACCGGCAGGCCGATGGCCATGGCTTCGAGCAGCACCAGGCCCTGGGTCTCGGTGTGCGAGGCGAAGGTGAATACATTTGCGGCCGCATAGCAGTCGCGCAAGGCACCGTCACGCGGCAGGTAGCCGACAAAGCGGACGTGGTCCTCGATGCCGAGGGCCGCGGCCTGGCGGCGCAGGGCCGGCAATGCCGGACCCTCGCCGGCTATGACCAGCATCAGGTTCGGCCGCTGGCGGCGCGCGAGCGCCGTCATTTCGAGCAGGAAGCCGATGTTCTTTTCGAACGCGGCGCGGCCGACGAACAGCGCCACCCTGCGCTCCGGCGCGATGTTCCAGGTTTCGCGGAAGCGCCGGCCGTCGCCGCGCAGGAACTGGGACTCCGGCAACCCGGTGGGAATCACGTGCAGCGGTTTGTCGACGCCATAGTCGCGCAGGGTGGCGGCCATCGGTTGCGAAGGCACGACCACGGCATCGAGCGCGTTGCACTGCCGGCGCGCCAGGGCCCGGGCGGCAAGGCGCAGGGCGCTCCTGGGCAGGAAGCGGACGTAATGGAACAGGTATTCCTCGAAATGCGTGTGGTAGGTCGCGATACAGGGAATGCCGCGCGCCTTTGCCAGGCGCAACCCCGCGTAGTGGGCTGCAAAGGGCGTCTGGACGTGCACCAGATCGAAGTCGGCGTCGGCGAGACGGCGATCCAGGTCGGCGAGGGAACTCCAGCGCATCAGGCGGTCTTCCGGATCGAGCGGCACCGGGCGCGACGGCAGTCGCCGGATGTCCGCTTCGGCATCGGCCCCGCTGTCGGTTCCGGGATAGTCGGGTGCCACCACCGTGACCCGGACGCCCAGTCCGGCGAGGGTGTTGCGAAAGGTCTGGATCGACGTCGATACGCCATTGACGCGCGGAAAGTAGACATCGCTCAGCATCAGCACGTGCAGCGGGCTTGCTGCCCGGGATTCCGCGATGAAAGGCGGGCCCTGCGCCGCCCCTGCGACGCTCATGCCGCGACCGTTGCCGCCGGTTTGACGAAGTGCCGCATGTAACGCGAGTTCATGCGCGACATGGGCAGCAGCAGCAGGAGGTCGGCGGTGTTGAAGTCGGGGTCCCACGCCGGTTGG
>CAZGQB010000156.1:0-5404 GCA_964527055.1 uncultured Sulfuritalea sp. | reverse complement strand
GGTATGGATCGCCTCGCGCACGGGTTCGTTGCCGCGGAAGCTGAAGCTGACGTTGCTGACGCCGCCCGAGATGCGCGCATGCGGCAGGTTCTCGCGGATCCAGCGCACCGCGTTGATGAAATCCACGGCGTAGTTGTCGTGCTCGGCGATGCCGGTGGCAACGGCAAAGATGTTCGGGTCGAAGATGATGTCCTCGGCCGGGAAGCCGTCCTTCACCAGCAGCTCGTAGGCGCGCCGGCAGATGCCGGTCTTGCGCTCGAAGGTATCGGCCTGGCCCTGCTCGTCGAAGGCCATGACGATCACCGCCGCGCCGTAGCGGCGGGCCAGGCGCGCCTGTTCGAGGAACTTCGCCTCGCCTTCCTTCATCGAGATGGAATTGACGATGCCCTTGCCCTGGATGCACTTGAGGCCGGCTTCGATGACGTCCCACTTCGAGCTGTCGAGCATCAGCGGCACCTTGCAGATATCCGGCTCGGAGCCGACCAGGTGCAGGAAGCGCACCATCGCCGCCTGCGAATCGAGCATCGCCTCGTCCATGTTGATGTCGACCACCTGCGCGCCGTTTTCCACCTGCTGTCGCGCCACGGCCAGCGCATCGTCGTAGCGGCCTTCGAGGATCATGCGGGCGAAGGCTTTCGAGCCGGTGACGTTGGTGCGCTCGCCGACGTTGACGAACAGGCTGTCGTCGCCGACGTTGAAGGCTTCGAGTCCGGCCAGGCGCAGACGAAAGTCGGCGCTGGCGGGACGGCGAGGCTTGGTGTCCTGCAGTGCCTCGGCAATCGCGCGGATGTGATCCGGCGAGGTGCCGCAGCAACCGCCGGCGATGTTGATGATGCCTGCCTTGCCCCATTCGCGGATTTCGTCGGCCAGCATCTGCGGCGTCTCGTCGTAGCCGCCGAAGGCGTTGGGCAGGCCGGCGTTGGGATGGGCGGAGATGAAGCAGTCGCAGAGTTTCGAAAGTTCTTCGACGTACTGGCGCAGTTCTTTCGCGCCGAGCGCGCAGTTGAGCCCGAAGGAAATCGGCTTGGCGTGGCGCAGCGAATTCCAGAAGGCCTCGGCGGTCTGCCCCGACAGCGTGCGCCCCGAAGCGTCGGTGATGGTGCCCGAGATCATCACCGGCCAGCGCCGGCCGGCTTCGTCGAAGAATTTCTCGATGGCGAACAGCGCCGCCTTGGCGTTCAGCGTGTCGAATATGGTTTCCACCAGCAGGATGTCGGCGCCGCCGGAGGTCAAGCCGCGCGCGGCCTCTACGTAATCCGCCACCAGCGCGTCGAAAGTGATGTTGCGCGCGCCGGGGTCATTGACGTCGGGTGACAGCGATGCGGTGCGCGAAGTCGGCCCCAGCACGCCGGCGACGAAGCGCGGCTTGTCCGCCGTGGAAAACCTGTCGGCGGTTTCTCGCGCCAGCCGCGCCGCGGCCACGTTCAGCTCGTAGGCGAATTCCTCCAGCCCGTACTCGGCCTGCGACACCCGCGTCGCGTTGAAGCTGTTGGTCTCGATGATGTCGGCGCCGGCGGCGAGGTATTCGGCATGGATGCCGCCGATCACATCCGGCCGCGTGATGCACAGCAGGTCGTTGTTGCCCTTCAGGTCCTTGCCGTGAGCGGCAAAGCGCGAATTTGTCACACCCACCCGGTAGTCGGCCTCGACCAGGCCGTGGCGCTGCACCATGGTGCCCATGGCGCCGTCGAGAATGAGGATGCGCCGCGCCAGCAGGGCGCGCAATTCGGTGCTGCGGTCGGGTTGCCAGCAGGCGGTGGTATCGGCGGTCATGCGTCTCTCCAATCCATGACCGGGGCGGGAGCGCTGCAGCGGCTCACCGGCGGCCCGGAGGGGTCGGTGAGCGCCGTTGAAACAGGTTCCGAGCCTGGGGTTACGGCCCGAATTTCAGGGTCGGCCTTGCAGCGCTCCTCGGAAGCGAAGCGCGATTATACCGCCGTGGCGCCGGCACCGACTTTTGCCGGCGGCGTCAGCACTGCGTGCTGCAAGTCTCCACCGGCAGGCCGCGCTTGAGCCAGCCCGGGCCGGCGGCGCTGCCGGCCATGCCTTCCTTGACGTTGTAGACCTGCGTGAAGCCCTGGCTTTGCAGGTAGCGCTGGACCTGCGTGGTGCGGTTGCCGGTGCGGCAGATCAGCGCGATCGGCGCATTGCGGTCGCCCTTCACCTGTTCCAGCAGGGCATTGGCGAAGCCCGGCGCGCCCTGCGGGTGCAGCATGTTGACCAGCTTCGCGCCCCTGGCGACGCCGGTTTCCTTCCATTCCGGCGGGGTGCGGATGTCGATCAGGGTGATCTTGCCGGCGGCCACCGCGGCTGCCGCATCCGGTGCCGCCAGGTCCGGCGTGGCATGGGCAAATCCGGCCGCCGCCAGCAGGGCCGCAGCGAACGTCAGATGACGCAACATCGAGACAGGCACTGAAAATTCCTTTCAACAAACCATTCATCGGAAGACTGCGACCGGGTGCGCCGCATTTGGTTCATGCCGGCCTCATCCGCCGCCGGGCGATTCCTCGCGGCGCGAGGTGCCGGTGACGAAGCCGTCCGGGCTGAAATGCACATGGAACCGGGCGCGTTGTCCGGGTAGCGCCGGTTCGATGCGCCAGTCCCAGACCACTTCGGGCTTCAACGGAAACTCCATTTCGCTGGCCGGCCGGCCCAGCAGGCGCCGCACCCGTTCCGCGCTCCAGCCCGTTTCGATGCGGGCGAAGTTTTCCTCCGTCAGGGCCTGCGCGATCGTCTGCAGCACGCCGCGCGCGTCCAGCGTCAGCATCCAGCAGCGCGTGCCCTCCGGGCCGCGCGGGTATTCCCAGGTCGCGCCGCCGTCGTCGTGCGGCCATTCGGCGGCGGGTGCGCCGAGCCGCTCGCGCACCTCGCGGGCGGTGGCGCTGCCCGGCTTGAGCTTGCGCAGGTGGATGCCGTCGCAGCCGTAGAAGCCGATCGCGGCGGCCAGCGCGGCGAGTGAGCGCGACAGGGGATTCATGCCGCGACTATACCGGAGCGGTCGGCTGCGGCCGTGGCGCGCTAAAATCCGGCAAACCCGACGAGGAGCCGCCATGGAACACCTGACCCCCAAGCAAGCCGCCCAGTTCCTGCACGAAAACCCCAAGGCGCTGTTCATCGATTGCCGCAGCGAAATGGAATTCCTCTTCGTCGGCCATCCCGCCGGCGCCGCGCACATCTCCTGGAACGACGGACCCGACTGGGATGTCAATCCCCATTTCGTCGGCGAAGTGAAGAAGCTCGCCGGCCATTCCGGCGATCGTCCCGTGGTGCTGATCTGCCGCAGCGGCAACCGCTCGGTCGACGCCGGCAACGCGCTGGAAGCCGCCGGCTTCACCAGCGTGTTCAACGTGCTGCACGGCTTCGAAGGCGAACTCGACGACACCCACCATCGCGGCTCGATGAACGGCTGGCGCTTCGAGGGGCTGCCGTGGGAGCAGTGCTGAGCCGAAGCTGCGCGCCGGACCTCTCTTGTTCAAGCGCTGGCAACGCCGCCTGCTCGAAGCGGCCGTGATTCTGGGCGTGATCTTCGGCGCCCAGTACTGGCAGACGCGCGACTTGCCCGAGGGCATCGCGCCGCCGCTGGTCGGCGTGCTTACCGATGGTAGCCAGGTAAAAGTTCCCGAAGGGACGCAAAGCGCTGGCGACACGGCGACCCTGGTCGCCTTCTGGGCCACCTGGTGCCCGGTGTGCAAGGCCGAGGAAGGCAACATCGTTGCCGTGGCGAAAGACCATCGCGTGATTCCGGTGGCCATGCAGTCGGGCGACGCGGCGACGGTGCTGAAGCATCTCAAGGAGCGCGGCATCGATCTGCCGCAACTGATCGATGCCGACGGCCGCCACGCGATGAACTGGCGCGTGAGCGGGGTGCCGACGCATTTCGTCGTCGATGGCGCCGGCAATGTGCGCTTCCGCGTGGTCGGCTATGCGACGACCTGGGGCCTCAAGGCGCGACTGTGGTGGGCGCAGACCTTTCCGGCGTGAGCGATCAGAAGAACTTTGCGCCGACATCGCTGGCGTGGTCGGTCTGGGGACTGGGCGCGCTGCTCTACCTGATCGGCTTCTACCAGCGCGTGGCGCCGGCGGTAATCACCGACCAGCTGATGCTGGAGTTCGCCATCGGCGGCGCGGCGCTGGGCAACCTCTCGGCCTTCTATTTCTATTCCTACGTCGCGATGCAGGTGCCCACCGGCATGATCGCCGACCGCTGGGGCCCGCGCCGCCTGCTTACCGCCGGCGCCGGCGTCGCCGCGCTGGGCACCGCCCTGTTCGCCTTCGCGCCTAGCCTCTTCCTCGCCAACATGGGGCGGCTCCTGATCGGCGCCTCGGTGGCGGTGGCCTTCGTTTCCATGCTCAAGCTCGCCAGCCACTGGTTCCCGCCCGAGAAGTACGCCATGGTCTCCGGCATGGCGCTCCTGATGGGCGTGGTCGGCGGCGTGGTGGCCGGCGTGCCGCTGCGCTTCGTGGTCGAGGCCTTCGGCTGGCGGCCGGTGATGGCCGTCTCGGCGGCGGTCACCGCCGTGCTCTGCGTCGTCACCTGGCTGCGCGTGCGCGACGACCCGGTCGAGCGCGGCTACGCCAGCCACTACCAGGGCGTGCATGGCGCGCACGAAGGCGCCTCGCTGTGGCGCGGCCTGCTCGAGGTGCTGTCCTACCCCAACGTCTGGATCCTCACCCTGGTACCGATCGGCTTTTCCGGCGCGGTGCTGACCTTCGCCGGCCTCTGGGGCGTGCCCTTCCTGCGCCAGGTGCATGGGCTGGACCCGAAGACCGCGGCGGCGATCACCTCCACCCTGCTGGTGGCCTGGGCGCTGGGAGGGCCGACGCTGGGCAGCTGGTCCGAGCGCATGGGCATGCGGAAGCCGCTGTACCTGATCGCCGCCGGCGTCGCCCTGCTCGGCTGGTCGGCCATCCTCTACCTGCCGCTGCCGCTGTGGGCGCTGGCGCTGCTGCTGGTGCCGACCGGCTTCGCCTCGGGCAACATCATCATCGGCTTCGCCTGGGCCAAGGAATCGGTGCCGCTGCGCCTGGTCGGCACCGCATCGGGCGTGTGCAACATGGGGCCGCTGCTGGGCGGCATGCTGTTGCAGCCGGCGGTGGGCTGGATCCTCGACCAGCGCTGGAACGGCGCGCTGGCGAATGGCGTGCGCGTCTACGACGCGGCCGCCTATCGCGGCGCCTTCACGCTGATGTTCGTCACCATGATCGTCGCGGCTTTCGTCCTGACGCTGGCGAAGGACAGCCATGCGAAGCAGATGCACGACTGAGTTGTTTTCGATGTCTCGTGCGCGAACGGGACGGTGGGGCATTCTGCTCCGCTCATGTCACCCGTCGGCGCCGTTCCGGCGCCTTCGCCCACGGCTTGCCCTGCATGGCAAGCCGGCTTCGGCAGCGCGGAGCAGTGCTC
>CAZGQB010000155.1:0-5413 GCA_964527055.1 uncultured Sulfuritalea sp. | reverse complement strand
TGAAGTGGCCCATCTTGCGCCCCGGCCGGGCGTGGTGCTTGCCGTAGAGGTGCAGCTTGAGGTTGGGCACGGCGAGCAATTGCGCCCAGTCGGGCTCGCGGGCGTGGTGCGGGTCGCGCAGGTACCAGAGGTCGCCCAGCAGGTTCACCATCACGGCGGCCGAATGCGCGCGCGCTTCGCCCAGCGGCAGGCCGGTCAGCGCCCGCACCTGCTGCTCGAACTGGTTGCTGACGCAGGCATCGATCGTGTAGTGCCCTGAGTTGTGCGGCCGCGGCGCCATTTCGTTGACCACCAGTTGCCCGCGCACGACGAAGAATTCGACGGCCAGCGTACCGACATAGCCCATCTCCTGCGCGATGCCTTCGGCGATTTCCTGCGCCGCATCTGGCAACTGAGCGGCCATGCAGCCGCCGGTGCGCGCGGGAACGATGGAGACGTCGAGGATGCCGTGGCGATGGCTGTTCTCGGCGACCGGGAAGCACTTCACGCCGCCCGCCGCGTCGCGCGCCAGCACCACCGACACCTCGTAGTCCAGCGGCAGCATCTGTTCCAGCACGCAAGGCTCGTTCTTCAACTGGCGAAACGCGAGCAGGGCCTCGTCACGACCGGCGACCCGGACCTGGCCCTTGCCGTCGTAACCGAAGCGCGCGACCTTTAGGATGCCGGGAAACAAGCCGGCGTTGGCCTGCGCGATGTCCTCCTCGCTGCGGATGTCGGCATAGGGTGCGTGAGGAAAGCCGTGCTGCCTGAGAAAGCCCTTTTCCGCGCTGCGATTCTGGCTGATGGCGACGGCCTCGGCCGACGGCCGCACCAGCAGGAACTTCGACAGGTAGGCAAGGCTGCCGGCCGGCACGTTCTCGAACTCGGTGGTCACCGCGGCGCAGGACTCTGCCACCTGGTTCAGCGCGTCCTCGTCATCATAGGCGGCCACCAGATGCCGGTCGGCGATGCGGCCGGCAGGACTCTGCATGTCGGGATCCAGCACCACCACGCGATAGCCCAGCTCGTGGGCGGCAAGGACGAAGAAGCGGCCCAACTGGCCGCCACCGAGCATGCCGAGCGTGGCGGGGGGAAGAATCAAGACAAGAGCAAAGGCGGCAACAGGACCCGCCCCCTCCCGTCCTCCCCCTCACGGGGGAGGCGACTAATTTGCTCGCTTCGCTCGAAAATCACTGGGCGTCCTGGTAAATCAGAGGGTGTTCTTCAGCGCTTTATCGCTCTGAAACCGATATCGCGGCGGCACTGCATGCCGTCGAAACTGATCTGGTCGAGTACCTCGTAGGCGCGCTTCTGTGCCGCCTTGACGTTGTCGCCCAGCGCCGTGACGCAGAGCACGCGGCCGCCGGACGTCACCACCTCGCCCTTGCCCGCCACGGTGCCGGCGTGGAACACGTGGCTGTCATCGGTGCGCGCCGGCAGGCCGTGGATCACGTCGCCCTTGCGCGGCGTGTCCGGATAATTGGCGGCGGCCATCACCACACCGAGCGCGACGCGGCGGTCCCAGTCGACTTCGACTTCGTTGAGCCGTCCGTCGATCGCGGCGTCGACGATCTCGACGAAATTGCTCTTCAGCCGCAGCATGATCGGCTGCGTCTCGGGATCGCCCATGCGGCAGTTGAATTCCAGCACGCGCAGGCTGCCGTCGGGCTTGATCATCAGCCCGGCATAGAGGAAGCCGGTGTACACGATGCCGTCGGCGGCCATGCCGTTGATGGTCGGCATGATCACCTCGCGCATGACGCGGGCGTGGATTTCCGGCGTCACCACGGGCGCCGGCGAATACGCGCCCATGCCGCCGGTATTGGGGCCCTGGTCGCCGTCCCTGAGACGCTTGTGGTCCTGGCTGGTGGCCAGCGCCAGCGCGTGGCGGCCGTCGGCCATGACGATGAAGCTGGCCTCCTCGCCGTCGAGGAATTCCTCGATGACGACTCGCGCACCCGCGTCGCCCAGCTTGTTGTCGGCGAGCATCATGTCCACCGCGGCATGCGCCTCGGCCACATCCATCGCCACCACCACGCCCTTGCCGGCGGCCAGCCCGTCGGCCTTGATCACGATCGGCGCGCCCTCGGCATCGATGTAGGCGTGGGCGGCCTTGATCTCGGCGAAGGTCTGGAACTTCGCGGTCGGAATCTTGTGCCGAGTCATGAAGCGCTTGGCGAAGTCCTTGGAGCTTTCCAGCTGCGCGGCGGCTTTTGTCGGGCCGAAGATGCGCAGGTTGCGGGCACGGAACACGTCGACGATGCCTGCCGCCAGCGGCGCCTCGGGACCAACAACGGTGGCATGCACCTTCTCGCGCTGCGCGTAGTCGGCCAGGGCATGGATGTCGGTCAGCGGCAGGTTTTCCAGTTCCTGTTCGCGCGCCGTTCCGGCGTTGCCCGGCGCCACGTAGACCTTCTGCAGGCCCGGCGCCTGCGCCAGGCGCCAGGCCAGGGCATGCTCGCGCCCGCCGGAACCCACCACCAGTATCTTCATGAAAAAACTTTTTTAGCCACAGAGATCACAGAGAGAAGCAAGAAAAGATTCTCTCTGTGATCTCTGTGTCCTCTGTGGCAAATGGTTTTCAATGCCTGAAATGCCGGAAGCCGGTGAACACCATGGCCAGGTTCTGCTCGTCGGCGGCGCCGATCACCTCCGCATCGCGCACCGAGCCGCCGGGCTGGATCACCGCCGTGGCGCCGGCCCTGGCCAGCACGTCGAGGCCATCGCGGAAGGGGAAGAAGGCGTCGGACGCGGCGACGCAGCCGGCCACGGTGAGGCCGTTGTTCTCGGCCTTGATCGCCGCGATGCGCGCCGAATCAACGCGGCTCATCTGCCCGGCGCCGACGCCGACGGTCATGCTGTCCTTGCAGTAGACGATGGCATTCGACTTGACGTACTTGGCGACGCGCCAGGCGAACAGCAGGTCGGCCATTTCCTGGGCGGTAGGCGCGCGCCTGGTCACCACCTTGACATCGGCCTGGCCGATGCGCGCCTCGTCGGCGCTTTGCAGCAGCAGGCCGCCGCCGACGCGCTTGTAGTCGAGCAGGCCGGCCAACTTGCCCAGCGGCACGACGAGGACGCGCAGGTTCTGCTTGGCGGCGAACACGGCACGCGCCTCGGCGCTGATTTCGGGCGCGATGATGACTTCGGCGAACTGGCCGGCGATGGCTTCCGCCGCCGCCTTGTCGATCGCGACGTTGAAGGCGATGATTCCGCCGAATGCCGAGGTCGGATCGGTCTTGAAGGCCTTGCGATAGGTTTCCAGCGCATCGACGCCGACCGCGACGCCGCAGGGATTGGCATGCTTGACGATGACGCAGGCGGCCGGAGCGATCGAGGCGTCGAAGGTCTTGACGCATTCCCAGGCCGCGTCGGCATCGGCGATGTTGTTGTAGGAGAGTTCCTTGCCCTGGATCTGCTGATAGCTGGCGATGCTGCCGGGAACCGTCGCCGTTTCGCGATAGAAGGCGGCCTGCTGGTGCGGGTTCTCGCCGTAACGCAGGGTCTCCACCTTGTCGAACGCCAGCTGCAGCTTCTCGGGGAAGGGGCCGGGCTTGTTCTGCTCGTCGAGCGAGGTCAGCCAGTTGGCGATCGCCGAATCGTAGCGCGCGGTATGGGTGAAGGCCTTCTTCGCCAGGGCGAAGCGCGTGGCATAGGAAATTGCGCCGCCGGCCTTGAGCTCGTCCAGTATGGGCGCGTAGTCCTCCGGATCGGTGAGCACGGCGACGCCGCCCTGCTCGTTGCCGTGGTTCTTCGCCGCGGCGCGCACCATGGTCGGCCCGCCGATGTCGATATTCTCGATCGCATCGTCGAGCGTGCAGCCGGGTTTGGCCACCGTCTCGCGGAAGGGATAGAGATTCACAACCACCAGATCGATCGCCGGAATGCCGTGCTGTGCCATGACAGCCAGATGCTCGGGCAGGTCGCGCCGGCCGAGTATGCCGCCATGCACCTTGGGGTGCAGGGTCTTGACCCGGCCGTCGAGCATTTCGGGAAAGCCGGTGTAATCCGACACATCGGTGACGTCGAGGCCGGCGTCGCGCAGCAGCTTGGCGGTGCCGCCGGTGGACAGCAGCTTGACGCCAATCTGTGCCAGGCCGCGCGCGAAATCCACCGCGCCGCGCTTGTCGGATACGCTCAGGAGCGCCTGTGTGACCTTCATGGGAACCTCGAGGCAGTTAAAGTAATTCGTGTTCGACCAGCATGCGGCGCAGGGTGCCACGGCTGATGCCCAGCATTTCCGCGGCGACGGTCTGGTTACCGTCCGCATGTTTCATCACGACTTCCAGCATCGGCCGCTCGACGCATTTCAGCACCATGCCGTAGACGGCATGCGGCGCCTGGCCGTCGAGATCGCGGAAATAGCGGTTGAGGCTGCGCCGCACGCAGTCGTTGATTTCGCTGCTCATGCCGCTTTCATTTCTGCGTCACGCTCGCTGCGCGGCAGGCGCTCGTTCGCCGCGACATGGCCGAGAAAATATTCGGCGGCGGCATTCAGTTGCTCCTGCACCGTCTGCAGCTGGTTCATGGCGTGACGAAAATGCGCGGCGCCCGCCAGGCCCCTGGTGTACCAGCTGATGTGCTTGCGCGCGATGCGCACGCCGGTCTCTTCGCCGTAGAAGCCGTAAAGCTCGGCCAGGTGCCCGCGCAGGATGCCATGTACCTCTTCCGCGCTCGGCGCGGCGAGTTCCTCGCCGGTGGCCAGGAAATGCTCGATCTCACGGAACAGCCAGGGGCGCCCCTGGGCCGCGCGGCCGATCATGACGCCGTCGGCGCCGGTGTAGTCGAGAACGTAGCGGGCCTTCTGCGGCGTATCGATGTCGCCGTTGGCGATCACCGGTATCCCCACCCGGGACTTGACCAGGGCGATCGTGTCGTATTCGGCGGAACCCTGGTACTGGTCGGCGCGCGTGCGGCCATGGA
Organism: uncultured Sulfuritalea sp.; assembly: GCA_964527055.1. Lineage (GTDB taxonomy): Bacteria > Pseudomonadota > Gammaproteobacteria > Burkholderiales > Rhodocyclaceae > Sulfuritalea. The sequence goes on along the minus strand of CAZGQB010000155.1, from coordinate 511 downwards.
TGGCGATGGCGCGGATGCCGGATTCCTCGGCGATGCGCGCGATGCGCGGCGCATTGCGGTTGTCGCGATTCCAGCCGGTGCGGAACTTGAGCGTTACCGGCGTGTCGGGCACGGCCGTCACCACGGCTTCGAGGATTTTCGCCACCAGCGGCTCGTTCTGCATCAGCGCCGAGCCGGCCATGACGTTGCAGACCTTTTTCGCCGGGCAGCCCATGTTGATGTCGATGATCCGGGCGCCGTGGTCGGCGTTGTACCTTGCGGCCTGCGCCATCATCGCCGGATCGGCGCCGGCGATCTGCACCGAGACCGGATCGACCTCGCCTTCATGGTCGGCGCGACGCCGGGTCTTGGCGCTGCCGTAAAGCAGGGAATTCGAGGTCACCATTTCCGAGACCGCCAGTCCGGCGCCGAGCGACTTGCACAGTTGGCGAAACGGTCGATCCGTGACCCCGGCCATGGGCGCGACAAACAGGTTGTTGCGCAACTGAAAGCCGAGGAAGTCCATGTCGGA
>CAZGQB010000154.1:0-5425 GCA_964527055.1 uncultured Sulfuritalea sp. | reverse complement strand
AGACGTCCAACGTTTGAATTCACCGGCGCTGTGCGGCTTTATCGCGCAGCGTCCGTGTGGCCTGCCGGGTTGGGGCTTGGCCATCAACGTAGGCGTCGAGAAGCCGGCGAATCATGCGCTGGTACTGAGTGTGATGTTTTGAAGCCTCCGACTTGAAGAACTCGATGCTCTTTTTGCTCAGTGCCAGAGTTACTTTCACACCCTCTTCACGAAATGCCAATTCAGCCGGCGAGGGGAGAAAGTCGGGGACCACCTGAACCTTGCCAAGGGGTTCATCGGTGTATTTAATTTTAGTTCCGACCAACGCCTGCTTCGCAGGCATTACCCTACTCTGAAGCTTCGCTTTCGCGCTCATAGATCGCCTTTCCTTTGCGCCAATAGCCGGCGCCGATGATTCGAATAACCGAGGCGCGGTAAGTGAATCGCACCGTGAGCACGCCGCCGTCAACTTCGCCGAAGCAATAGAACCGTTCTTCGGTTTGGCTGTGTGCCTCGTCCCTGGCTATCACGCGTTGCGGGTCCGCGAAGGCGTATTGGGCACGGGAGAAGGAGACCCCGTGCTTTCTCTGATTCTCGGCGTCCTTGTCTGGGTCCCAATCAAAGCGTGTTTTAGCCATGGACGCAGAGTATCACTAGCCCATACAAAAAGCCATACGGCGATATGGAAAGCCCCAACGTCCAAGTTCAGGGGCGCTGCGCAGCTTTATCGCGCAGCGTCCCCTGGAACGCAGTGTTAGCCCGCAATGTACGCGATGTTGTGACGTCATCTGAGCAGGTGCTTGGCAATGATGAGTTGCTGTATCTCGCTCGTTCCGTCAAAGATACGAAAGGCTCGGACATGTCGGTATAGGCGTTCTACCGTAGTGCCTTCGACAACACCCAATCCACCAAAAACCTGAAGCGCTTGATCCACCACTTCTTGCGCAATTTCCGAGGAATAGAGCTTAGCAATCGAAGCATCTCGCCCCATGGAACCGGAGCCAACATCGTGGCCCCATGCGGCTCGATAGACCAAGAGCGCAGCGGCCTCAGTCTTTACGACCATATCCGCCAGCTTTGCCTGAATCAACTGATGCTCCGAAATGGGCTTCTTGAAAGCAACTCGTTCCGTGCTTCGCTTCAGAGCTTCATCCATTGCCCGCCGCGCAATACCCAATGTTGCCGCACCAACAGTTGGCCGAAAAAGCTCAAGAGCTTTCATCGCTATTTCAAACCCACGACCGGGCTGACCGAGAACAGATGCTGAGTCAACGTGGCAGTTCTCGAAGCGAAGTGTTCCGACGGTATGGGGTGACAGAACGTGAAGTCTCTCTTGCAGCTCGACTCCCACATTTTTACCATCTACAAGAAACGCAGAAATCCCTTGAGCGCCGGCTTCGCCATCGATCCGTGCAAAAACGACGTAGATGTCTGCCAATCCAGAGTTCGACGTCCAGGTCTTGGTTCCATTCAGAACGTAGCCGCTCCCCGTAGGAGTTGCGGTGGTCTTGATTGCTGCTACGTCTGACCCCGCCTCCGGCTCGGAAAGAGCAAAGGCAGGCAAGCACTTTCCACTGGAGAACAGTTCAACGTAGCTCCGTTTTTGTTCTTGAGAACCGTATAGGACGATTGGCAAAACCGCCAACCAGGGTTCTGAAAAAGCCACATCCGCGATGACCGAGCTATAACTGAGCGCTTCACGTACGAGACAAACGGTACGGAGATCGATCGGGTTGTCAAATACTGTGGGGCTAGGCGCGACCGTTGCCGGAAGCCAACCATCTCTGGCAAGTCTTTCGAATATCTCCCTCGCGGCCTGACCGTCACCCCCTTCGTTTACCTCGAATTCATTGAGTCGTGTAGTGACCCAACTGCGGAAGGCGTTTGCCAGTTCCCGATGTCGCGGCTCGAAAAAGGGTAAGTCGAGTGTTGTTTCCATGGTCATAGAGAATGGCAGGCTATTGCGGGCTAACGTCTGAATTCACTGGCGCTGCGCGGCTTTATCGCGCAGCGTCCGGTGGAATGATGGGTTCGGCGTCATGCGTACTTAAACTTGCAGGAGTAAGCGGTGTTCCAAAGTTGGTCGTGTGCGGCGGCCATGAGGGTTCGCTCGGTAGCTTGAGAGAACATGTTCTCAAGAACTGAGTCTGGAATGAAAACCCGATGAGACTTACGAGCCTCCAGGCATACCGGACAGCCACTCTCCAAGGAGTAGTTGGAAAGACTTGAATGGACCCACCCCACTGTTCTAGGGGGCCGCTTGTACCGCCATAGATGCACAAGCTTCTCTTTCAATCCCACGGTTCTGTATGGATACAGGATGTCTATGTTCGTCAAGTGCACGTCATGCGGCGACATGTTTCTAACAAAAATGTATGCACCTGATTTCATGGAGTCACCGGTTCCCTCAATTCCATGAATTAGATCAACGCGTATCTTTGGCCGAGACTGAAGCACGTTCCAAAAGAAAACGACCGTTGACAAGACCGTGGCATAGATTGCTAGGTAGTCGGTGATCTTCATTTGTTCCATGGACGGGGCAAGTGTCTACCGATCTGCTGACGCCGAACGTTAAGTCGGCTGCCTAAATGATGGAAAACAATCCATCAAATAGGCTGTATAAAAATTCTGGACCCTCATGATTTCCATGTTTATCAATGCCTTGTCCCAATTTAGTGGAACCTAAAACCCGAGGGCGTTACCGGCGCCAAAAATCCCGTGTGCGCGCAGGCAGCTTTGCCGACTGATCCGGATTAAACGATTTATCCGGCATTTCTGCAAGCCGGCGCCGTGTCGCAGGTGCCGACTTTTGAAAGTCGGCGCCTGCGATACGGCGAACAGGCTTTGCCGCCGACGAAGCGGCGTTGCGGCGGCCTAGCCCAGATAGTCGAGCCGCAGCCTCTGCTGCAGCGTGCGCGCCTGGCGGAAGGCTTCCTTGAGGATTTGCCGGTCGAGCCGGTGCAGGCGGTCGGGATTGAGCCGGTTGGCGGCGGCGGGGAACTCGCCGGAGACCTGGTTCTGCAGGCGCAGGCGCTGGATCTGGTAGAAGGCGGCCACCATCGCGGCCGCCTCCTCGAGCGGCATGCCGAGGGCCTGGCGCACCGCGCGCAGGCGCTCGATGGTGTTGGTGTGCGCCACGCCGTGCGCCAGCGCCAGTATCCTGACGGCATCGACGAAAACGCGGATGCCCTGGCCCTTGAGGTCCAGCGTGTGCGGAAACTCCTTGCCGCCGCCGAGGCGGAAATCGCGCCACCAGGAAAGCGGCGGTTCCTGCCCGAGCGCGTTGGCGGTCATGGCGCGGAAGAAGGCGGCATTGCCCCTGACCTTGCGCAGCAGCCAGTGCTGCAGGTCGGCCACCAGCTCCTCGCGGCCGTAAAGCGGGCGGAAGTCGAAAAAGATGCTGGCATTGAGCAGGGCTTCCGGCTCCGGCACCGAGATCCAGTTGCCGAACTGTCGCTTCCACTCGTCCAGCGAAAGGCACCAGGCCGGGTTGCCGGCCATGACCTGCCCGCCGCACAGCGGAAAGCCGCAGGCGTCGAGCGCCTCGTTAACGGCCCGGGCGAAGGGCAGGAACTGCCGGCGCAGTTCTTCCGCCTGCTCGCCCGATGCCGCCGCGAAAACGATGCCGTTGTCCTGATCGGTGAACAGCGTCTGTTCGAGGCGGCCCTCGGAGCCGAAGACGATCCAGCACCAGGGCACATAGGGCAGGTCGAATTCGCCTTCGACCAGCTCGATGGCCTGCAGCGCGATCAGGTCGTTGAGCGCGGAAATCCATTCGCACAGGGCCTCGGCGCCGCTGCCTTCGGCCAGGCGGCGCGCGGCAAAGCGCCGCACGGCCGTCGTCTGCGCCGCCAGTTCGGCGATGTTGCGCGTTGCCAGGATGGCGTTGGCCAGGCTGGCCGAATCCGCCGCCTGCATGCCGTACAGGTCGCCCTGCGAGACCACGTTGAACAGCTGCCCGTCGGCCCCGGTCAGGATCAGGTGGCGCATGCCGCGGCGGAACATCAGCACGGTGGCCTGATGCACCGTGGCATCGGCCGAGAGGCTGGCCAGGCCGCCGGTCATGACGCTGGCGATCGGCCCGGCCAGGTCGCAATCCTCATCGACGATGCAGCGCAGCGCGTCGCGCAGGGTGACGATGCCCAGCGGCACCGAACTGGCGCCATCGACGATCACCGCCGCCTCGGCGCCGCGCAGGTCGATGGCGCGCAGCGCGTCGCGCACGGATGTCGCCGGATCCAGCACCAGCGGCGGCGCCAGCGGCAGGTTGCACAGCGTCGTATTGAGGTTGACCGACGCCGCGTCGGCGAGGCGGGCGTCAGTAGCTGATGCGGGCATGGTAGGTCTTCTCGCTCGCCTCGCGCGCCTGGCCCAGGGTGCGGATGCCCTTCTCGGCCAGCAGCGGCAGCATCTTGAGGAAGACTTCGGCCGTCACGATGGCATCGCCGACCGCCGTGTGGCGGCCCATGACGGAGACGCCGAGGCGTTCGGCGATGGCTTCCAGGCGATGCGTTTCCTGGTTCGGGAACAGCACCGCCGAAAGCAGGAAGGTATCCAGCACCGGACGGTCGAAGCGGATGCCGGTCGGTGCTTCCTTGAGTTCGAGGAAACGCATGTCGAAGGCGGCGTTGTGCGCGACCAGCACGGTGTCGGCGACGAAGGCGCGGAACACCGGCAGCACCTGCGCGATCGGCGGCTGCCCGGCCAGCATTTCGGGCGTGATGCCGTGGATCTTCACCGAGGCCGGCGGCAGGCTGCGTTGCGGATCGATCAGCTGCTCGTAGGCCTCGTGCCGCAGCAGGCGCCGGTTGACGATGCGCACGGCGCCGATCTGGATGATCTCGTCGCCGGCCGAGGGTTCGAGGCCGGTGGTTTCGGTATCGAACACGGTGAATGCGAGCTGCGCCAGGACGCGGTCGTCCAGCGCCAGGTCGGTCTCCTCGCTCTTGAACAGGTCGAAGTCGTAGAACTCGGGACGGCTGTCCGCCAGCGCCACGCCGGCTGCGGTGACCGCGGCATCCTGCGCGCTGATGGCGGGCAGCAGGAAGCGGAAGAAGGCGCGGTAGGCGGCGTGGTCGCGCTGGAACCAGACCTCGCCGCCATTGCGCTCGACGATGTCGCGCACCGTCAGCGGCGACGACTCGCCGGCCAGCGTCAGCGCATCGAGCTCCCATTGCATCACGGTCTCGGTGCTCATGAAGACGCCGGACCAGATCAGGTCCACATGCGCCATCGCGCCGTCGCGGCCGAGGCGCAGCTTGAGGTCGCGGATCTTGTATTCGTCGCGCAGCCGCGCGGCAAAATAGGTCATCGCCTGCAGCATGGAAAAGCCGTCGACCTTGAGCCACACCCCGGCATCCACATCCTCGATGCTGACCTGCAGGCCGCAGCGATCGGCGATGCGGCGGCGCGCGGCGGTCAGCAAATCGGCGCCGAGCATTTCCTC
>CAZGQB010000153.1:0-5427 GCA_964527055.1 uncultured Sulfuritalea sp. | reverse complement strand
AGGTCGATGCTCTCGGTGGTGACCGGGCGCTTCCTCATCGCCAGCATCATGCTGGCCTTGAGCTTGTCGCGGTCGTAATCGGTGCGGCTGCCGTTCTTCTTCACCACCTGCGGCAGTTGCAGTTCGACCCGCTCGTAGGTGGTGAAGCGCTTGTCGCAGGACAGGCAGCGACGGCGGCGGCGAACGGTGTCGCCGTCCTCGTTTTCCCGGGTATCGACTACCTGGGTGTTCTCATCCGAGCAATACGGACACTTCATGGCGACTATCCATACACGGGATGCTTCTTGCACAAGGTCGACACTTCGCCGCGTACCCGCGCCAGCACCGCCTCGTCATTCGGCGCATCGAGCACGTCGGCGATCAGGTTGGCGACCTGTTCGGCTTCAATCTCGGTGAAACCGCGCGTGGTCATGGCCGGCGTACCGAGGCGGATGCCGGAGGTGACGAAGGGCTTCTGCGGATCGTTGGGGATGGCGTTCTTGTTCACCGTCAGGTGGGCGCGGCCCAGCGCCGCCTCGGCGTCCTTGCCGGTGATGTTCTTGGCCTGCAGATCGACCAGGAAAACATGCGACTCCGTGCGGCCCGAGACAATGCGCAGGCCGCGTGCCTTCAGCACCTTGGCCATCACCCGGGCATTGTCGATCACCAGCTTCTGGTAGTCCTTGAATTCCTGCGTCATCGCCTCCTTCAGCGCCACCGCCTTGGCGGCGATGACATGCTCCAGCGGTCCGCCCTGGATGCCGGGGAAAATCGCCGAGTTGATCGCCTTTTCGTGCTCGGCGCGCATCAGGATCAGGCCGCCGCGCGGTCCGCGCAGCGTCTTGTGGGTGGTGGTGGTGACGACATCGGCATGCGGCACCGGATTCGGGTAGAAGCCGGCGGCGATCAGGCCGGCATAGTGCGCCATGTCCACCATGAAGATCGCGCCGACCGCCTTCGCCACCCTGGCGAAGCGCTCGAAATCGATCTTCAGCGCATAGGCCGAGGCGCCGGCGATGATCAGCTTGGGCTTGTGCTCGTGCGCCAGCCGCTCCATTTCCGCGTAGTCGATTTCCTCGTTCTCGTCGAGGCCGTAGGGCACGATGTTGAACCACTTGCCGCTGATGTTGAGCGGCATGCCGTGGGTCAGGTGGCCGCCCATCGACAGGTTCATGCCGAGGATGGTGTCGCCCGGCTTGAGGAAGGCGAAGAACACCGCCTGGTTGGCCTGCGAGCCGGAATTGGGCTGGACGTTGGCGGCGTCGGCGCCGAACAGCTTTTTCGCCCGATCGATGGCCAGCTGCTCGACCACGTCCACGTGCTCGCAGCCGCCGTAATAGCGCTTGCCCGGATAACCCTCGGCATACTTGTTGGTCAGCTGCGAGCCCTGCGCTTCCATCACCGGCCATGACACATAGTTCTCCGATGCGATCAGCTCGATGTGGTCTTCCTGGCGGCGGTTTTCATTCTGGATGGCGGCCCAGAGGTCGGGATCGGTCTTGGCGAGGGTGCTCTGCTTGGAATACATTTTGGCTTCCTGAATAATGGCTCGGTGACGACTGACGCAGGACCGCAACATGGCGGCGTCCGGCGCTACGGAAAAGTCCGCGGATTTTAACATCCGCACCCATCGTCCGCCGTCAGCCGGCGACTTCGTCCAGCGCCTGCGCCAGGTGTCGGCTGTCGGCCCAGGAAATCAGGCGCCAGCCGCCTTCGTCGCGCTCCAGCCAGTTGAGGGCGGCGTTCGGCAAGGCGAAATCGCGCGGCGCATCCAGCGTGCGGGACATGGCCGCGCGATAAGCGATGTCGAGCACGCCGCCGTGGGTGAAGGCGAGCACGCTTTGCCCCGGATGACGTGCCGCGAGTTCATCGAGCCCGCGCATCACGCGTGCGGCAAACACGATCAGGGATTCGCCGCTGTCGAAATCGTAATCGGGCGTGCGCGCCTGGTGGTGGTGATGGGCATGCGGCAACCGGGCGCGGGCCTCGTTCGCGGTGACGCCTTGCAGCACGCCGAAATGCCGCTCGCGCAAAGTCGGCGCCGGCGAGACGGCGAGACCGAGTCCGGCGGCGGCGATGCGCGCGGTATGCGAGGCACGGCGCAGATCGCTGCTGTACACGGCGGCGAAGGAATGGCCTGCCAGCCCGTCGGCCACGGCCCTGGCCTGGGCTTCGCCGCGGGCATTGAGATCGTTGTCGATCTGCCCCTGGATGCGCTTTTCGCCATTCCAGTCGGTCTCGCCGTGGCGGACCAGGCAGAAACGGGTGGGGCCGTTCAAAGTCATCCGCACATTTTAAGGCTTCAGGCGGGCATCGCTGCGCAGCATGCGGGCCAGATTCTGCCGCACATAGCCGATGTGGTCGGCGGCGGCTTCCAGGGCCTGCCCGGCTTGACCCTGTTCGATGGCGTGCCATACCGCGCGGTGCTGGTCGAGCAGCTGCTCCCTGGCAGCCGGCACCTGCATCAGTTCGCTCAGGTTGCGCCGCAGGTTGTCGCGCATCAGGCGCAACAGGCTCGCCGTCAGGTGGCCGACGATGACATTGTGCGAGGCTTCCGCAATCGCCTGATGAAATGCCAGGTCGGTATCGACCTGGCGGTCCAGGTCGTCTCCGGCAAAGGCCGCCTCCAGGTGCGCAAGGCACTCCCGGACACGTTCGCGATCGGCCACGGTTGCCCGCTGCGCCGCGCACTCGGCCGCACGCCCTTCGAGCATGTAGCGAAACTCCAGCATGTCTTCATGGACCGCCGGATGGTCACGCAAAATCTCTTCCCACGGATTGCCGAAGCCGGAATCGAGCCGGTTGGTAACGAAAGTCCCCCCGCCCTGCCGGCTTTCCAGCAAGCCGCGCGCGGCAAGTTTGTGGATCGCCTCGCGCAAGGACGCACGCGAAACCCCGAGTTGCGCCGAAAGATCACGCTCCGACGGCAGGCGGTCGCCGGGCTTCAACCGGCCCGCGAGCAGCCGCTGTTCGATCTCGCGCGCCACCACGTCGGCAAGCCGGGGCGCCGTCATTTTTACATCCATCACGCAAATGTAACATTGGTCTGACCAAGATATCAATAGAATGACACTAAGCGGCAAGATTTCTTGAATCCCCTTGACAGCAAGGCTTGTGAACACTAATATCTCGCCACTTTTGGTCTGACCACTGATCCATTCTTGCGGGACATGCGCAAGATCGGTACTTTGGGCGGCCCGGGCTTGGCCCCCTGCAGACGATGCCGATGCAATCAAGGAGAAGTTCTTGAAGCAACCAATGTTGAAAGCTCGGGTTAAGATGTGCCAAGGCAACACCCGAACCAGAAAAATGTTGCCCGGAACACACGGAGAAGCCGCGGTGCTTGAACCACACCCGATCCAATTCCATGGGTGCCGGTCCTTGTCCGCGCGCCACGAGGAGCCATCATGCAAGGTCTGCTGAAGATTTCCCGTCTCGTCGACTGGCTGAACGACAGGCTTGGCCACGGCCTGATGTGGCTGATCCTTGCCGCCGTGCTGATTTCCGCGGGTAACGCCATCGTGCGCAAGGCATTCGACACAAGCTCGAATGCCCTGCTGGAAATACAGTGGTACCTGTTCGCCGCCGTGTTCATGCTCGGCTCCGGTTTCGCCTTCCTGAAGAACGCCCACGTTCGCATCGACTTCATTTCCAACCACCTGTCGCCGCGCACGCGCAACCTGATCGACATCGTCGGCATCGTCGCCTTCCTGCTGCCGCTGTGCTACATGCTCGTCTCGCTGTCATGGCCGCTGTTCGAGAATGCATGGAAGAGCGGCGAGATGTCGCAGAATGCCGGCGGACTGATCCGCTGGCCGATGTACGGCCTGATTCCGCTCGGCTTCATGCTGCTGGCCTTGCAGGGCCTGTCCGAACTGATCAAGCGCGCCGCCTTCATCAGCGGCGCCGGGCCGGATGTCATCAGCCATGTCGAGACCGAGTCCAAGGACGAAATCGGCCACGAAATCGAAGAGCATGCCGCCCACGTCCAGGAGGAAGTCCGCTGATGGAATTCATCGCCCAGAATTTCGTGCCGCTGATGTTCGGCGGCCTGCTGCTGTTCCTCCTTACCGGCTTTCCGGTGGCCTTCGCGCTGGCCGCCACCGGCCTCTTCTTCGGCTTCCTCGGCATGGAAGCCGGCTTGTTCCCGCCTTCGCTGTTCCAGGCGCTGCCGCTACGCGTCTTCGGCATCATGCAGAACGACACGCTGCTGGCGATTCCCTTCTTCACCTTCATGGGCATCATCCTCGAAAAGAGCGGCATGGCCGAGGACCTGCTGGAAACCATCGGCCAGGTATTCGGCCCGGTGCGCGGCGGCCTGGCGCTCGCCGTGATCTTCGTCGGCGCCCTGCTCGCGGCGACCACCGGCGTGGTAGCCGCCGCGGTGATTTCGATGGGCCTGATCTCGCTGCCGATCATGCTGCGCAACGGCTACAACCGCACCATCGCCACCGGCGTGATCACCGCCTCGGGCACCCTGGCGCAGGCGATCCCGCCCTCGCTGGTGCTGATCGTGATGGCCGACCAGCTCGGCCGCTCGGTCGGCGACATGTATGCCGGCGCGCTGGTGCCGGGCCTCTTGCTGGTGGCCTGCTACGCCGCGTTCGTGGTCGTCATCGCCATCGTCAAACCGGCCTGGGTACCGGCGCTGCCGCCGGAGTCGCGCATCTACAAGGAGGCCAACGGCTCTTCCGGACACCGGTCGCTGCTGATCCTGATGCTGCTGGCCGCCGCCGCGGGCATCGGCTGGAGCCAGGTGCATGATTCGATCATCGGCGGCTGGACCGGCCGCGAAGACCCCGCTCCGAAGGACGAAATCCTGATCCTGTCGATGACGATTTCGTCCTTCGTCGCACTGGCCCTGGCAATCCTGAATCACCTGCTCAAGCTCGGCCTGCTGTCCAAGCTGTCCGAACGCGTGACCTTCGTCCTGATCCCGCCGCTGGTGCTGATCTTCCTGGTGCTGGGCACCATCTTCCTCGGCCTGGCGACGCCGACCGAGGGCGGCGCCATGGGCGCGCTGGGGGCCTTCGTCATGGCGCTGGCCAGGCGCAAGTTGGAACTCAGGCTGCTCAAGGAAGCGCTGGAGAACACCACCAAGCTGGCGATCTTCGTGCTCTTCATCCTGATCGGCTCGACGGTGTTCTCCTTCACCTTCAACGCCGCCGACGGCCACATCTTCGTCGAACACCTGTTCAGCAAGCTGCCCGGCGGCGCACTCGGCTTCCTCATCGTAGTCAATCTGCTGGTTTTCGTGCTCGGCATGTTCATCGACTTCTTCGAGATCGCCTTCATCGTGGTGCCGCTGATCGCCCCGGTGGCCGAGAAGATCCTGCCGGCCCTGTTGCCCGCGGGCAGCGACGCGCTGATCTGGTTCGGCGGCATCGTCGCCATGAACCTGCAGACCTCCTTCCTCACGCCGCCGTTCGGCGTTGCCCTGTTCTACCT
>CAZGQB010000152.1:0-5427 GCA_964527055.1 uncultured Sulfuritalea sp. | reverse complement strand
TTGCCGGCGCGCTCTTCGGCCAGGGCATCGAAGCCCTCGGCAATCTCGGCAATCTGGTCCCGCTTTTTCATTGTCGTGACTCCATTTCGCGTTTCAGCATGTCCTTGAGCGCCTTCTTTTCCTTTGCGCTCAGATCGTCCAGCTCGTCCTTGTCGTACAGGGTGAAAAGCCAGATCTGCCGCCTGCTATCCCACCAGTAATAGATCACCCGCAGCCCGCCGCGCTTACCCTTACCGCGCCTTGGATCGGCATGCCGCACCTTCCGTAGTCCGCCCGTACCCTCGATTACATCGCCGGCCTCCGGATTTTCCAGCAAGGCATTCTGCAGGGCGCGAAGCCCCTCATCGTCAAGGTAATCGGACCGATGTCGGATGAAAGCTGGCATTTCGACGAACAGTGCTTTCATGGATTAACTATACGCAAGTTACGTTTATTTAGCAAGGCAGGATGGCAGGGGTCTGGTTACTTCTTCCCGTACGCTCCGTCATGGTCCTGATGAAGGGCTGCAAAGCGCATCCAGCCTCCTTCGCGAGTTGCAACGGCACGGTACGATTGAGATAGTCGAATCGTGTACTTGCCTGGCATGCTCTTGACCTCTTCCCAGTTCAGTCCTCGGTTCCGGAAGACCTCGTTCCAAGTGAGCCCCCTTAACTTCTGCAGCGTCTTGAATACCTCTTGAGCTCCGGGGCATCGAGGTCAAACAAGTCGTCGAGGAAACCAGGGGTATTCAGGTCGAGCAGTACCTTGGCGTCGTTTCCGCTCATGAACCCGAAGTCAGCTTGGTTTCAAGCTCGTCCAGGTTGGTTTCACGAGGCGGAGTCTGACGCATCCACTCACCAGCGCGAGCCAGCTTTTCCTTCATGGCGGGCTCGTGCAGCCAGCTTTCGTTCATGGGCACCACAACGGCACGTTTCAGCATGATGTCGCCGCCAGGCAGTTCCTCCATGATGAATTCCTGGCCGGCAAGCGCCTTGCCGACCGATATCTGGCCACTCTTACCGACAGTCTTGATGGCATACATTGGATCCTCCTTCATGCGGCACGATTACATGAATGCATGATACACCAGGTTTCTCTCTATAAAAAGTCAGCAAGGCTGGTTCGTGCCATTGACAACATTCGCCCGACCTCCGCAACATTGCGTGGTTCGGTCTTGAGTTGGCCAATGCGTGCCAGGTTATCCAGCGCGGCCAGGCTCATTGGGATCCCCGATCAACGGCAGAACCGGCTTCATATTCCCAGATGTTGTGACCGCTGGCCGGGTCAAGACCAACATCCCGCACATGAATACATTCCCAGCCTTGAGCGCCGAGATGGCGAGCCAGCACCACTGGCAACTGGTTGTCCACCCGCAGGTACAAGCGGCAATAAGGATCGCGTGGTGCCCGGCGGCTCGACTGTTACAGCCCCCCGACCGTCGGCTTGGCATTAACTTGCCACCTGCCATCCCACCAATAATGGATAAGCCGGCAGCCGACCGTGCCGGTCATGTCAGCACCTTCGCATTCAGCCCGGCGACGCGCTTGAACGCACTATCTCCGGTCAGGAACAGATGGTCACCGCCCAACTGGAGGCACGACGCCGCCTGCAGCGCGTCTGGCGTCTTCAGGCCGGTCTGGACGCGGATCGCAGCCGCCAGTTCGACAACATCCCTGGTCAGTTCCACCCAAACCAGATCGGTCCGGGAAAAGAAGGCATCGAAGGCCACCAGTGACGCGCTGCGGTTACCTTTCATTGGCCCGACCCGGCATTCCAGCCATGACAGGCGGCTCACAGCGGCGCCGATATCAGGATGCTTCCTGGCAGCCGCCGCGAGCTCCTTGCGTACCTTGCCGGCGAACGGTTCCGCGCCTTCGATCAGGTAGATCAGGGCGCTGGCGTCGAAGAAGGCAATCACCAGTCGCGCTCGGCCTTGAGGGCGGCGTCGATCTGTGCCTTGCTGCGCTTGCCGGCGGGGCGCTGGTTCAGCAGCCATTGCACGGCCGTGACGCCGCTGGGGGTGGCTACCCGGCCATGCGCGAGGCGCTGGTAGTCAGCCTCGGTCAGCACCACTGCCGCAGGCTTGTTTCGTTTGACGATATGTACCGGGCCGCTACGCAGACCATCCTCTATGGCGGCCATGCCACGACGCTTCAATTCCGAAACCGTGAGGGTATTCATATCAGTACCTGTTGCCAGCATAACGGTACTGATTGTAGTACGAACATTGCGCCGCCAGGGCGCCGTGCCGCCGGCGCCGACTTCCTGCTATTGCGCGTTCATTGGCTGGACGGGGACCGGCCCGGCTGCCGCCTCCTTGGCCTTGCGCCGCGCCTCCTTCTGCGCGTGTTCGCGCTTGCGTTCTTCGATTTTCCTGACGCGCTCCGCGTGCTGTTCCTGTTTCTCGGCCTTCTTGCGGGCCCGTTCGGCCGCGGCTTCAGCTTCTCTGGCGTCCTTTATTTTCCGCTCCTCGAGCTTTCGCTCGCGTGCCGCCTTTTCGGCCGCGACCTTGCTGCGGCGGCTTTCGAGTTCGGCGGGTTCCTCGGCCTGCCGCCGCGCGCGCTCGGCGGCACGTTCGGCTTCGTTCTTGCGGTAGCGCTCGACTTCGGCGGGCTCACTGGCCTGCCGCTTCGCCGCCTCGGCTTCGCGCTTTGCCGCCTTGGCCTCCGCCTCCCGGCGCGACGCTTCACGTTCTGCGTTACGTCCCTCCCGTTCGAGCGCGTCTGCCTGCTGCAGTGTTTCGGTGCGCCGCTCCTTGGCCGAACTCATGCAGCCGATGGCGATGGCCTTGCCCTGGCATGCCTTGACCTCGGCTTCGTAGGTTTTCCTGGCCTGCTCCTTCATGTCCTTTGCCTTGGCGCGCTGGGCACGTGCCTGGTCGGGGGTGAGTCGGGGCGGTGCGTCCGCGGTCTGCGCCGCGGCCCAGGACTGGGCGAACATCAGCGCGGCAGCCAGCAGGATTCGGATGAACATCGGGTGCTCCTCGGGATGCGGCAGCTTAACGGGTCGGAAGGAAGTTGACCACTTTCCCTGTGTAAAGAAATGTATCCCGTGAGGCGGTGGGCCCGGCAAACTTTCCATGCCCAGATATGCTATCGTTCGGCACACCTGATACCTTTTCGCTCATGGTCAAGGTAACCGCAATCGGTGATCGTGATTCACTCCGCGTGCGGTGACGCACCCATCATTTCCCGGTTCTGACGGCCTTCAACAGCTCATTAAAGTCATCCGGCGGACTCCCGGATTCCAGCATGCTGCGAAAAACCGCATACGGGTCGGAGGATGAACCGTCCTTCCGCAGGGTGTACTGATCGTTCAGCCAGACGAACACGATGACCTTGTGTGCAGAAGAATACTTGAAGAAAAGTCGCATGCGGTCGGGCAGACCATGCCGTTTCACCCGCCGCCAACCGGTGAAACGATCTCCCAGGGTCTTGCCGAGACGGAAGTCGGGTTGCTCAGGGTCACGCGGCACTATCTCGTGCACGATATGCACGAGGGCAGCAAACAGCTTCACGTCGGGGTGCGTCGCGAAGCGGCTTTCGTCCAATTCGGTCTTGAGACGCTTGACCCTGTCCCGCAATGCTCGCCAACGGGCGTCGAACAATTCTCCGAACCAGATTTGCCAGCCGTGGTTGGTGCGGGGCCTTGCCGGCTCAGTCAAGCGCAACGCCCTTCACCAGCGCAAGATCATCCGCGGCATCCGAATCCGTGTAGGGAACAATGCTTGAGGGCTTCTGCGACATGCGAGCATCGAGCAAGGCAAGGAAGGACGCGAGCGCAGGGTCTTCCGTGCCGGCTGCCCCTGCTTTTGCCAGAAGGACCTCTCCACTGTCAGAAACACGGTAGACCACACGGTCATGCTTTCGCAGGCCGAGGATCTTCCGAACGGCATCGGGAATGGTCGTTTGGTAGCGGGCGGTGAGGGTGGACTCGGCTTCGAGGATGGTCATTGCAGTTTGGCTTTAAGGACAGGCAATCGATGGTAATGCAATTGCATTGCCTTTTCAAGCATTCGCCTGGACATTTTTCAACTATGGGCTTGGTCCGCTCGGAACGGAACCAAGCTCAGTCGGTCACCGCCTCGGTATTTGTCCTGCCTGAAAGTGCCGTGGCGACTACCCCGCTGGCAACGATCAGGATCACGCCGGCCCAGCCGATCCAGGGCAGGGTTTCGTCCCACAGCAGCATGCCGAAGGCACTGGAAAACACCACGGTGCTGTAGGCCAGGCTGGCCGACACCAGCGTCTTGCCGCGCTTGTAGGCGGCGGTCATGCACAGCTGGGCCAGCACGCCGAAGCCGCCAACTCCCAGCAGCAGCAGCCAGCCGCGCAGGTCGATGGCATGGAAGGGGCCGGCCGCCAGCAGCCAGGGCAGGCCGCCCAGCGCGGACAGGGCCGAGAAATAGAACACGGTGCGCCATTCCGGCTCGCCCAGTTCGCCCAGCCGGCGCACGTTGAGGTAGGCGATGCTGGAGATGATGCCCGAGCCGAGGCCGAACACGGCGCCCAGCCACTGCTCGCGGGCGAGCGTGGGCTGCAGCAGCAGGATGACGCCGATGAAACCGGCCGCCAGCACGGCGTAGAACCCGCGCCGCACCGGCTCCCTGACCCAAAGCACGAGCAGCAGCGCGAGGAACAGCGGCGAGGTGTAGTTGAGCGTCACCGCCGCCGCCAGCGGAATCATGCTGATGGCGTAGAAGTACATCACCAGCGAAACGAAGCCGGAGACGCCGCGCACGAGGTGGGTGCGGGCATGGGGCGTAGCCAGCGGCAGCCGCCGCAGGAGGACGTAGGACCCGATCAGCAGGGTGGCGATGAAGCCGCGCCAGAACACCAGTTCGGCGGCGGCAAACTGCGCCGCGCCGAGCTTGACGCAAACCCCCATGCAGGCGAACAGCAGGCTTGCGGCGATCATCCAGAGCGATTGCATTGGAAATCCACTGAAAAAGTCCGTCACACCGGCGCAGGCCGGTGCCCAGATGGCTGAAAGCACTGGATTCCGGCTTGCGCCGGAATGACGAATTTGGAATTGTTCGGCACTTCCACGAAACGTGCGCCAGAACCTCACCGACGCCCCCGGCCGGTCTCCCCTGTCAGATGTGACCTGCCATCACGCGCCTGTAGAACTCGTGGAAATGCTGCATGCCGTCTTCCATCGGCGACTGGTAGGGGCCGACTTCGCTGCGCCCCTGCTTCATCAGCGCGCGGCGGCCGCGATCCATGCGCTCGCCGATGTCGTCGTCCTCGATCGCGGTTTCCATGTAGGCGGCCTGCTCGGCCTTGATGAACTCGGGCTCGAACAGGGCGATGTCCTCGGGGTAGTAGAACTCGACCACGTTCAGCGTCTTGTCCACGTCCTGCGGGATCAGGGTCGACACCACCAGCACATGGGGATACCACTCGACCATGATGTTCGGGTAGTAGGTGAGCCAGATCGCGCCGTGCG
>CAZGQB010000151.1:0-5459 GCA_964527055.1 uncultured Sulfuritalea sp. | reverse complement strand
TGGTCGCGGCGGCCACGTTGGCTTCGGCGATTTCGGCGACTTGCTTGGCAGCCTTGGTCATGCTGTCGTAGGCCGAGTTGGCGGCGGCGATCGCCGACTTGACGGCGGCGACGGCGACGTCGGAACCGGCCGGGGCGTTCTTGGCGGCCTTGTCGAGGGCGGTGGCGACGTTCTTGTTGATTTCCGAGAACTGGCCTTCGACGACCTTCGACAGCTCTTCCTGGGTCTGGGTGGCGATCTCGTACACGCTGCGCGAGTAGGCGACGGCTTTTTCGACGGCGGGCTGGGCCAGGGTGGTTTGCATGGCGATCAGCTGCTGCACGTCCTTGACGCCGAGCAGGGCCTTGGCGTTGGCAACGCTGTCTTCCAGCATGGCGCGGGCGGTGTTGAGGTTCAGTGCGGCAAGGCGCTCGGCGCTGGCGAATGCCGTGTTGGCAACGGTCAGCAGGGTTTCTACGGTGGCCTTGTTGGCGTTGGCGAATTGTTCGGTGGTGGCGTTCATGGTGTTCTCCTGAATTGATTTGAAAGTTGATATAAAAGGGCTGAATTGGGTCAGTTGTCGCTCACCCCTCTAATCCGAGGTGATGTTGCAGTGCATCATGGTTTGTATTATAGGTACCAAAAGCGTCGTGTCAACACTTTTTTGGTGCAACGCAACAAAAAAATTTCAGATAGGCATAAATCATCATAAACAGTTAGTTATTAAAGCAAAAAAGGCCCGTAAGGGCCTTTGATGATGCGTTGCGCAAGGACCCTCAGCTGTCGCGGAAGGCGGGTTTTCTCTTTTCCACGAAGGCTGCCATCCCTTCCTTCTGGTCCGCCAGGGCGAAGGCCGAGTGAAATGTGCGGCGCTCGAACAGCAGGCCTTCATGCAGTCCGGATTCGAAGGCGCGATTCACCGATTCCTTGATCATCATGACGATGGGCAGCGAGAAACCGGCGATGGTGGCGGCGGCCGCCAGGGTTTCCTCGAGTAATTTGTCGGCGGCAATCACGCGCGCCACCAGCCCGGCGCGCTCGGCTTCGGCGGCATCGATGAAGCGCGCGGTGAGGCACATGTCCATCGCCTTGGCCTTGCCCACGGCACGCGGCAGGCGCTGCGTGCCGCCGGCTCCGGGCAGGATGCCCAGCTTGATTTCGGGCTGGCCGAATTTGGCGGTGTCGGCGGCGTAGATCATGTCGCACATCATCGCCAGTTCGCACCCCCCGCCCAGGGCGAAGCCGGCGACGGCGGCAATCAGCGGCTTGCGGCAGCGACCGATGCGGTCCCAGTTGCGGCTGATGTAATCGGTCTTGTAGACGTCCATGAAGTCCCAGCCCGCCATGGCACCGATGTCGGCGCCGGCGGCAAAGGCTTTTTCCGAGCCGGTGATGACCATGCAGCCGATGCCCGGGTCGGCCTCGAAAGCATCGAGGGCGGCGCTTATTTCATCGATCAGCCTGTCGTTCAGCGCATTCATGGCCTTGGGCCGGTCGAGGGTGATCAGCCCGACCTTGCCACGGGTTTCGACGATGATGTTTTCGTAACTCACTTCTGGGTCTCCTCACGGGGGGTTGCGATGTCCTGTGCGCTTTTCAGCGCAGGGGCCGGAACCGGGACGGCGGGGCGGGGCGGCGCGGTCGTCCCGCCCGGTTTGCCCGGGGCGTCTTCCTTCTTGTTCCTTGGCTGTATCACGGCGCGCACGCGCTCGTTGCTGCCGGGCCTGGCGCGGGTGCCATCGGGGCCGCTGGTGACGACGTACTGTTCGTTACGCGCATCATAGGAGATGTACTGGCCGCGCACTTCGTCCTGTCCGCTCTTGACCCGGGCGCGACCGAAGAACTCGGTCTTTTCCGTCCTGGCCTCGTGCTCGATGCGCTCGGCCTCTCCTTCGACGTACTCGTCTACGCCCTCGCGCTTCTGCCGGAAGCGCGCCGGCGCGCTGCCGCTGCCGGTGGCGACGCCGCGCTGATAGCCGTCATCGTCCTGGCTGACGACGATGCGTTCGGCACGGATGATCAGGGTGCCCTTGACCAGTTGCACGTTGCCTTCGAAGATCTGCAACTTCCTCACGTCATCGACCGAGACGCGGTCGGCTTCGAGATTGACCGGCTTCTCGGCGTCGGCTTTCTCCGCCCATGCCGGCCCGGTGCAGGAAAGGATGCCGGCAAGCGCGGCGAGTCTGGATATGGCGTTCATGGTGTCCTGGTCCGGTTGCTATGGAGGGTGCCGGAAACCCGGCCGCGCAGCAGGGTGATGCCGGTTCCGTTGTCGATCTCGAGTCCGGTGCCGCGCATCACGCTGGCGCCGCGGGTGAGGACCACCGGGTCGTCGGTACGGCCTTTTTCCTCTTCGGGAAAGATTTTCAGCGTCCGGGTCTCGAGGGTGGTCGGCGGCACACCGTCCTTGGCGCCGTGACGGACCACCTTGACCTCATCGACCAGATCGACTTCGTAGCCGTCGCGGCCGATGTAGGCCATGCGGGCGGAGATCTCGACCGGCGGCTGGCGATGGTAGGTGAGATGCGGTGAGGTCACCATGGTCGAGTCGTCGTCGGGGTAGTGCAGCAGCTTCTCGGCGACCAGCGTGTGCTGCAACCTGCCGCTGCTGTCGAAGCGAAGCAGCTTGACGCCCTCGGCCCAGTAGTCCGGATCGTGGCGCAGCGGTCCGCGCGGCGCGTCGCTCTGGATCACCCGGCTGAGCCAGAAGGTCAGCGCCGCCAGCAGCAGCAGCATGAACAGCGGGAACATCGAGGTGGCGCGATCGTTCATGCCGGATACCCGGCCATCGCTTCGTCCCATTTACCCGGGGCGCGCTGGATCGGATCGCAGGCCTCGCGCACGGCGCCGCCCATCAGACGACTTTCGCCCGGAACAGGTCGTGCATGTTCAATGCGCCGCACAGCCTGCCGACGTCGTCGGTCACCAGCAGCTGGTTGATCTTGTTGGCTTCCATCATTTCCACCGCTTCGACGGCGAGGCGACGCGGCGCGATGCTGCGGGGGTTGCGGGTCATCACCGCGCTCACCGGCACCGAGCGCAAGTCGCCGAGGCGCTCCATGGCGCGACGCAGGTCGCCGTCGGTGAAGATGCCGGTGATGCGTGCCGCCGCGTCGAGCACGACCGCCATGCCCATGCCGCCGCGCGTCATGGCCGCCAGCGCCGCCGGTACCGGCGCGTCTTCGGCCAGCGTCGGAACCTCGACCCGCATGACGTCGGCGACATGGGTCAGCAGCTTGCGGCCCAGCGCGCCACCGGGGTGGGAGCGGGCGAAATCGTCGGCGTCAAAGCCCCGGGCGTCGAGCAGGGCGACCGCCATTGCATCGCCCAGGGCCAGCGCGGCGGTGGTGCTGGCGGTCGGCGCCAGGTTCAGCGGACAGGCTTCCTGGTCGACCCGGGCGTCGAGATGGACGTCAGCTTCCTGGGCGAGCGAGGATGTTTCGTTGCCGGTGATAGCGATCAGCTTGCCGCCGAGGCGCTTCACCAGCGGCACGATGGTCAGCAACTCGTCGTTCTCGCCGGAATTCGAGATGGCGATCAGCACGTCGTCGCGGGTGATCATGCCGAGGTCGCCATGCACCGCCTCGGCGGCATGGACGAAATAGGCCGGGGTGCCGGTGCTGGCGAACGTGGCGGCCAGCTTGCGCGCGATGTGGCCGGACTTGCCGATGCCGCTGACGACGACGCGCCCGCGGCTTTCCAGGATCAGCGCGACGGCGGCGCGGAACTCCGGCCCGATGCGCCGCGCCAGCGACGCGACGGCGGCCGCTTCGATTTCAAGCACCTGGCGGCCCATGGCCACGACGCGGGCATCGTCGGGGACGCGGGCAGCATGGGGAGGAATGGCTTGGTTCATCGGTGGCCGGCGTTTATGATGGAGCCAAATTATAGCAACCACGCTTGCCGTCCCGTTCCATGACCGATACGCTGCCCCTGATCCTGTTGCTGCTCGCGGCCGCCGTCGTCGTCGTGGCGGTTTTTCGCACGCTCGGCCTGCCGCCGATCATGGGTTACCTGCTGGTCGGCGCCGCCCTCGGGCCGCACGCCGCGGGCTGGGTGCCGGACACCGAGCAGGCCCGGCACCTGGCCGAGTTCGGCGTGGTGTTCCTGATGTTCAGCATCGGCCTCGAGTTTTCCCTGGCGCGGCTGTACAGCATGAAGCGCATCGTGTTCGGCCTCGGCCTGGCGCAGGTGGTGGTCAGCACCCTGGTCGGCACGCTGCTGGCCCGCTTCGCCGGCATACCCTGGCTGGCCGGGATTGCGCTGGGCGGGGCGCTGGCGATGTCATCGACCGCGATGCTGTCCAAGCTGCTGACCGAGCGCGGCGAACTGGATGCGCCGCACGGGCGCGAAGTGATCGGCGTCCTGCTGTTCCAGGATATCGCCGTGGTGCCGCTGCTGGTGCTGATCCCGGCATTGTCGCAACCGGTCGAGGCGATGGCCGGAGCCCTGCTGCTGGCCACCTTCAAGGCAGCCGTGCTGCTTGCCCTGGTGCTGTTCATCGGGCAGCGCCTCCTTAGCGCGTGGTTCTACATGGTGGCCCGGCGGAAATCCGCCGAGCTGTTCATGCTCAACGTGCTGCTGGTCACGCTCGGCCTCGCCTGGCTGACCGAACTGGCCGGCCTCTCGCTGGCGCTGGGCGCCTTCACCGCCGGCATGCTGATCGGCGAAACCGAATACCGCTACCAGGTGGAGGAGGACATCAAGCCGTTCCGCGACGTGCTGCTCGGCCTGTTTTTCGTCGCCATCGGCATGCGCCTCAACGTGCCGCAGATCGTCGGCCAGTGGCCCCTGGTCGCAGCCATCCTGATTTCACTGCTGGCCTTCAAGCTGCTGATCGTCGGCATCTTTTCGCGCCTGCTGGGCAGTTCGCCGGGCACCGCCCTGCGCAGCGCCCTGTGGCTTTGCGCCGGTGGCGAATTCGGTTTCGTCATCCTGGCCCGCGGCGGCGACGTCGGCCTGCTCGGCGTCGACAGTTTGCAGCCGGTGCTGGCCGCCATGGTGCTTTCGCTCCTGCTGGCGCCGCTGATCGTGCATTTTTCCGATCGCCTGGTATTCCGTTTCGTCGCCTCGGAATGGCTGCTGCGCTCGATGCAGCTGACGCAGCTGGCGGCGCAGTCGCTGGCCAGCGACAAGCACGCCATCATCTGCGGCTACGGCCGCACCGGCCAGCACCTGGCGCGCTTCCTCGAAGCCGAGGGCGTTTCCTACATGGCGCTCGACCTCGATCCCGAGCGCGTGCGCGAAGCCAGCATTGCCGCGGAGGCGGTCTCCTACGGCGACTCGTCGAAGAAGGAGACGCTGCTGGCCGCCGGCCTGGCGCGCGCCAGCGTGGTGATCATCACCTTCGCCGACAGCGATGCCGCGCTGCGGGTGATCCACCGCGTGCGCGAGTTGCGCCCCGACGTCGCCATCGTCTCCCGCGCACGGGCGCAGGACGACGTCGAAAAGCTCTACGCCGCGGGCGCCATGTAGGAAAC
>CAZGQB010000150.1:0-5467 GCA_964527055.1 uncultured Sulfuritalea sp. | reverse complement strand
GTTGGCGCGCGACGGGTTGATAGTCGCTGGTCAGCCCGCTCTCCGGCGGCAGCGTGGCCGGCATCTCGAGGGCAAACAGCCAGTGGTTGCCGTGGGGCTCCAGGGTGACTTCGTAATCCACCGGCGTGCCCGACCCGGAATAGGGGATCTCGAAATAGGCTCCCAGGGTCTGGGCCACGCGCCAGCTGCGTCCGTCGAAGGCGGGCATGACCGGACCGCGCCAGTAAAGCTGCGATTGCGGCGGTACCTTGTCCTTGAACTGCACCCGGAACGCGATCGCATCCGACTGCGAGAGTTGCGCGATCGAACCGGGCGACATGCTGTCGGACAACCCGGAGACAGCTGAAAAGCGGTCCTGCGGAATTCCCCACAGCGGCCCTTGCACGCGCGGGAACAGCAGGAACAGCAGCAGCATGAAGGGCACGGCCTGCGCCAGCAGCAGGGCCGCGCGGCGCAGTTGCTGCCGCGGCGGCGGACGGTCATCGCTGGCCGCCAGCAAGGCGGCGGTGGTGACCAGCACGGTCAGCCCCGCCAGCATCGCGGTCGGTATGGTCTGGGTAAACATGAACTGGCCGAGAACCAGGAAGTAGCAGAGCAGGGCCGTCACCACTGCATCGCGCGCGGCCCGCAACTCGAGCAGCTTCAGCGCCAGAAACACCAGCAGCAGCGCGATGCCCGGGGTCCGCCCGAGGATCGTGCGGTACTGCAGGAATACGCCGGCGGTGCCAGCGATGACCAGCAACACCTGCAACCAGCGCGGCGGCAGACGCCAGTGCTGCCAGGTCAGCAGGGCGCGCCAGCCGAATGCGCCTGCCGCGACGAATGCGAGCCACTGCGGAACATGCTGCGCCAGCGGCGCGGCTGCGGCGATGGCACTGGCCAGCAGCCACCAGGCCTGGCGCCGGTTGACGGGACGGCTAGCGCGTGCCATCGCGGTACAAGGCCAGTGCGCGCAGGCCGGCAGCAAGATGCTCCTGGCCCTGGTCCTGGGCCAGCTGCAACCCGGGCAGGCGCAAACCCCAGCCCAGCCCCGCCGCATCGGCATCCAGCATCCAGCGCGCGAGTATCGATAGCCGCTGCTCGCTGTCATTCATTTCGGGCAGGGCATGCCAGTCCAGCCAGACCTGTTGTGCGCTTACCCCGGCGAACAACTTGGTCAGCAAGGGTCCGTCGTGCTGGCGGGCCACGGCCTTCCACGCCACATGGCGCGGGGCATCGGCGACCTGATGCTTGCGCAACCCTGAAAAGTCATCGGCGCCGCGACCGTCGCGGGTCGTGCCGCGCGCCGAGTCGCCGCTCCACGGCAGCGGCGGCGCCTTGGCGGCTGGCGCCGGATAGACCAGGCAGTCGAGGGCCGGGGCGGCATAGCTCCAGGCACGGACCAGGCCGAGCGGCCAGGTAGTCTCGATGGTGACCCGGGGCAGCCGCAGCCAGCCGCGGCGCGTGGCGGGATGGCCGAGAATCGCCACCTTGCTGCCGCGCGCCTCGATGTCGACTTCGACCGGCTCCAGGTCGCCGATCGACAGGCGCAGGCTGGTGCGGGCATCCGGCCTGCGGTTATCCAGGACCAGGGAAAACTGCGCCGTGCTGCCGGCAAAGACCGGTTCGCAGCGACCGGGATGCAGGCTGATCAGGACCAGGTTGCGGAAGGTGTGCAGGATGGTGACGATGCCCAGGCCGGCCAGCATGAACACCAGGCCATGGCCCAGGCTGAGGTTGTAGTTCATCGCGCCGAGCAGGATAACGCCGAGCGCCGCGGCATAGGACACGCCGGCTCCCGTCGGCAGGACATAGACGCGGCGCTGGGTGAGGATGATCGGCGCGGGTTCCGGCGGTCGCTCCCTCAAGGCCCAGCGGACGAAGGTTTCGTGCAGCCGGTGACGCAGTGTGGCGAGCATGGTTGCTGCCCCAGCAGGCCTCAGGGCAGCGGCACCGCTTCGATCAGCGCGGCGGCAACGGCATTCGCATCGGTGTGCGCGCTGTCGTCCGCCGGGCGCAGGCGGTGGGAGATGACGCCGGGCAGTACGGCCTGCACGTCTTCCGGCAATACATGGTCGCGGCCGTCGAGCAGGGCCCAGGCGCGCGCCACCGCGAGCAATGCAAGGCAGGCGCGGGGCGACAGTCCGGCCTGCCAGCGCGGGGCGGTGCGGGTATGGGCGGCCAGCGCCTGCACGTACTCGATCAGGGCCGCGGAGGCGTGCACCGCACGCGCCTGCACTTGCAGTTCGAGCAGGCGCTGCGGGGCGATGCGCGGGCCGAGCGATGCGACCATCTGCTGCCGGTCGGCGCCGGCCAGCAGTTCACGCTCGGCGGCGGCATCGGGGTAGCCGAGTTCGATCTTGAGCAGGAATCGGTCGAGCTGCGATTCCGGCAGCGGGAAGGTGCCGATCTGGTGCGTGGGATTTTGCGTGGCAATCACGAAAAAAGGGTCCGGCAGGGGCCTGGTTTCTCCCTCGGCGGTGACCTGACGTTCTTCCATGGCTTCGAGCAGGGCACTCTGGGCCTTCGGCGTGGCGCGATTGATCTCGTCGGCCAGTACCACCTGGGTGAACACGGGACCCGGATGAAAATGGAAGGCGCCGCTGCCGCGATCGAAGATCGACACGCCGAGTATGTCCGCCGGCAGCATGTCGCTGGTGAACTGGATGCGCTGGAAATCGAGTCCGAGGACCCGCGCCAGCACATGGGCCAGGGTAGTCTTGCCGACACCGGGCAGGTCTTCGATCAGAAGGTGCCCGCGAGCCAGGAGGCAGGCCAGGGAAAGCCGGATCGGCCGTTCCTTGCCGAGGATGATCTGGTTGATGTCGGCCAGGACGGCATCGAGTTCCGGGAGGCGCATTGGGGCGGGGAGTTTCGTCGGAGTTTGGGAGATAATGTCGTTTCGAGCAACATTGTAAGTCATCAGGCAAGAGACCCGTCATGACAGCTACCGCCTTCATCACCCATCGCGACTGCCTGCAGCACGACATGGGCGCCCACCATCCGGAATGCCCCGATCGGCTCGGCGCGATCAGCGATCGCCTGATTGCCGCCGGCCTCGACATGTACCTGCAGTTCCACGACGCGCCGCTGGTCGAGGTGGAGCAGTTGCTGCGCGTTCATCCGCGCGACTATGTCGATCACGTGCATAACAGCAGTCCGACGCACGGCATCGTGCATCTCGATCCCGACACGGCGATGTCGCCGGGGACCCTGCAGGCGGCGTTGCGTTCGGCCGGCGCAGGCTGCTACGCGACCGACCTCGTGATGCGTGGCGAAGTGCAGAATGCATTTTGCGCCGTTCGTCCGCCGGGACACCACGCCGAGCGGGCGAAGGCGATGGGCTTCTGTTTCTTCAACAACGTCGCCGTCGCGGCGCGTCATGCCCTCGATGCCTGGGGCCTGGAACGGGTGGCGATCATCGATTTCGACGTGCATCACGGCAACGGCACCGAAGAGATTTTTGCCGGCGACCCGCGCGTGTTCATGGCCGGAATCTTCCAGCACCCGTTCTATCCCTATTGCGGGACCGAGAATCCCGCGCCGAACATGTGCAATGTTCCCCTGCCCGCGGGGACCCGCGGCGAGGATTTCCGTCAGGTTGTTTATGACATATGGCTTCCCAGGCTGCGCGAATTCAAACCCGAGATGATCTTCATCTCGGCGGGTTTCGATGCGCACTACGAGGATGACATGGCCTCCCTCGGGCTGGTCGAATCCGACTACGCCTGGGTCACGGAACAGATCAAGCAGGTGGCCGGCGAGTTCTCCAAGGGGCGTATCGTTTCCCTGCTCGAAGGCGGCTACGTGCTTTCCGCGCTGGCGCGCAGCGTTACGACGCACATCAAGGTGCTGGCGGATTTGTAAGCGGGTTTTGCGGGGTGCGCCGCAGGCTGGCCATCAGTTAAAATCCCCGCCTTCGGGCTGCGATTGATCTGTCCGCCCCGGCATTCAGTTTCGGATATGTTCATGAAGACCATACAGGGTTCCATTCCCGCAATAATCACGCCGATGCAGGACGACGGCTCGCTCGACCTGCCCGGGTTGCGGCGTCTGCTCGACTGGCACATCGACGAGGGCACCGACGGCGTCGTCGTCGTCGGCACCTCCGGCGAATCGCCGACGGTTAACTACAAGGAACATTGCGCCCTGATCGAAACCACGGTGCAACATGTCGCCGGACGCATCCCGGTGATTGCCGGCACCGGAGCGAATTCGACAGCGGAAGCCATGGAACTGGCAAAGTTCGCGCGTCAGGCGGGCGCCGACGCGCACCTGTCGGTCGTGCCCTACTACAACAAGCCGACCCAGGAAGGCCTGTTCCGCCATTTCAAGGCGATTGCCGAAGCGGTTGACCTGCCGCTGATTCTCTACAACGTGCCGGGACGCACCGTCGCCGATCTGGCGAACGATACGACGCTGCGATTGGCCGAGGTGCCGGGCATCGTCGGCATCAAGGATGCCACCGGCAACATCGAGCGCGGTTCCGACCTTCTGAAGCGCGCTCCGGCGGGCTTCAGCGTCTACAGCGGGGACGACGCCACGGCCATCGCCTTGATGCTGCTGGGCGGCAAGGGGTCCATTTCCGTGACGGCCAATGTCGCCCCGGCGCTCATGCACAGGATGTGCGCGGCGGCCATAGCGGGGGACCTGGCGACCGCTCGCGATGCGAATTTCCGCCTGCTGGGCTTGCATCGCAACCTGTTTCTCGAGGCCAATCCGATTCCGGTCAAATGGGCCGTGCAGCAGATGGGCCTGGCAGGTGGCGGCATCCGTCTGCCGATGACGCCTTTGTCCCATGAGTTTCACGATCGCTTGCGCCTTGCGATGCGCGAGGCCGGCATTACTCTCCGAACAGAAGCTGACAATCAATGAATCGTTTGCCAACAAGGGTTGCCGTTTTCCTGGTGGTCGGCTTGCTTGCCGGATGCAGCGGCAACATCATGCCCGAATCGAAGAAGATCGAGTACAAGTCCGCCGGCAAGCTGCCGCCGCTCGAGATTCCTCCCGACCTGACGCAGCAAAGCCGTGACGAGCGCTATACGGTGCCGGACGTTTCGACCAGCAAGGGTACAGCGACCTATTCGGCCTACTCAAGCGAACGCACCGGACAGGCGCGCACCACCACGGCGCAGGACCTGCTGCCGCAAGTAGACAAGATGCGGATCGAACGTTCCGGTACCCAGCGCTGGCTGGTTGTCGGCGGGGCGCCGGACAAGTTCTGGCCGGTGGTCAAGGAGTTCTGGCAGGAGCTCGGCTTCCTGGTGAACGTCGAGATTCCGGAAGCCGGGATCATGGAGACCGACTGGGCGGAAAATCGCGCCAAACTGCCGCAGGACATCATTCGCGGTACCTTGGGCAAGGTTTTCGACAGCCTCTATTCGACGGCGGAACGCGACAAGTTCCGTACCCGCCTGGAAAAGAGCGCGGAAGCCGGCATGGTGGAAATCTACATCAGTCACCGGGGCATGTACGAGGTCTATACCAA